>NZ_JAKUGE010000084.1:0-14121 GCF_022663795.1 Bacillus cereus group sp. BfR-BA-01349 | reverse complement strand
CGTATACTTGGAGACAAGTACGTACGGTTCGGGGGGGAGTACATGGAAACCTATCATAGAAATATGATAAGGCGCTGGGTACTTACCCTACACAAATGATGATGTGGAATTGGCATTAGACCTTGCAGATAGAATAAATCAATTATTCGATAATCAATCTCTGCAGTTATTTAAAGGAGTATTTTTCAAGGGTCAGTATGTAGGATCTGCAGAGGTTGCAAGTGAAATAGAACACTCTTATAAGTATTTCACTAGATTTGAATTTATTTTTGAAATTGAGGGGTGTAGTTAATGTCACAATTTGACAAGTTTAACAGTAAGAATAAGAAAATGATTATTAAAGGTGCAGGTAAATTTATGGCTAAAATTCCAGGGTGTGATGAATTAATTACACTAGGTCACATGGCGAATATGCGTCTTGATGTGCAGTTGGATATGGTTGATATTGAAGGGGGAGACTCTTCAGCACCTATTGATACACTACTACGTAAAAAGGTAATTGATATTACTGCAGAGGATGCAAAATTTGATTTAAACATGGTACGTCTTGTGTTAGGGGCAAAACTTCGAGAAGGAGTTAGCGGCTTAGCCTATGAATTGAAAAATGAAACAGTAACAATTGCTGGCGATACTGAACCTGTTTCTATTAAATTATCTAGTCCAGTATTAACAGGTAGCGGAGCACCTAAAGTACAGATCTTCAACCAAGTTGCAGGTTCATTTGTACCAGAAACAGCAATTACAGTAAATGGATCAGCTATAACACTAAAAGGTGGTGCGGTTGAAGGTGATACTGTAGTAGTTTATTATCCTGTAGCATCATCATCTATCGATCCTGATGGTTTCGTATGGGTATTAGAAGAACGTCATGATGTTAAAGGTGGACTAGTGACTCTTAAGAATCCTCTATTTGGTGGATCTTTAGGTTCAGCTTCTTCTAAGACAGAGCATGTATCTGTAAGATTAGTAAAAGAGAATAAATTACTTAAAAAAGTAACAACTAATCCTGCAAAAGGTGAGTATACAATTGATCCTTCTACAGGGGAGATTAAGTTTAATGATTATCTTGAAGGAGAGCAAATTTATGTGAACTACAAGCGCCCAGAGGTTGTAGATGTAATGGCAATTGGTTCTCGTGATTTCCCTCTTACAGTATCTGTTGTTCATGATGGACATTTTGAACAAATGGATGGTAGCATTCAAGGTTACCAAGTTGAACTATATTCTTGCCGAGTGAAATCTAACTTTACATTAGACACAGCACGACAAACAGCAGCGACTCATAGTATTACACTTACAGTTATTGATGGGGAACGTACAGACAGTCGTTTAGGTTCTATTAAGCGTTATCAAATTGAAAAAAGTGGCGATGTTTGTTAATTAGAGAAGAGGATACTTATGTATCCTCTTTTTTATTAATTTATTTTTAAACATTTTAGATAAGGTGAGAATGGATTATAAAAATATCTATCACTTAAACCTTTTTTCGTAAGGTTGTTACATTTAACACATAAATTCTTATATTAGTTACGAGGTCGTTTAGGTGATCCCCTTCCTTGCGTCCTCTTTAAATTTAATAAGGGGTAATAGAGTAATATAGGGGGAGATTAAATGAGTGAACGTAATTTAGCAATTCCAAGTAGAGAAGAAGCTATCGAGGAACCTACTCTTGTAGAGGAAGCAGAGGAGAAGGTTGAAAAGCAAGAACCTAATAAACAAGAGGAAATAAAGTTAACTAAGCAGGAATCAGAGTTTATTGAAAAAGTATTCTTCGAAGAGGATGAAAAGGTAACATTACGTGATGGAAAAACCTATGCTATCCCTCCTTTAGGATTAAAAGATGCTAAAAACCTAATGAAAAAGTTGAATACAATTGATACAGGTGTCATTATTGCTAATTTAATTGCAGATGAAACAGGTAATGATAGTTATGATGAACTATTAGAGGTCCTATTGATGGGCTTTAAACCGTATTATAAAGAAATTTCAGCTCATTATTTAGGGGATTATATTGATATTGTAACAGCTAAAGAAATTATAGATATTATGATTGGACTTAATGGCTTAAAAAAGTCTTTATAGACTCTGAGGAAGAAGAAAAAGAATATGACGAAAATGCCTACGTTGATTGGGCAGAGATTTTCTTTAACTTAGGTCACTACCTGGGGATGAAAAAACAGGATATATGGGATTTGACATTACCTCAGTTAAACTATTACTTAAAGAAATGCCATAAGCATATAGAGTTTACAGTTAAGGTACATTCAATGTCCTTCACTGGGTTATTTGGGGGCGGTTCAGCTCAAGCTGCCGAACAGAATAATCTAAAACATAGTGATGGAAAAGAAGTAATTGACGGATATGAGGTTGCAAATGCTGATGACATGGAGTGGTTAGCAGGTATTCTCTAATAAATAATCCTGCCCTTCCTTTTTATTTGAGGATAGGGCGGGATTTTATTATGTAAAAGGAAGGTGAAATAAGTGACAGTCAATAATCAAAATATTGGTGCTACTATTGCACTAGAGTTTGATAAGTCAATAAAAAATATGAAAGAGTTTGGAGTACAGTTGGAACAGCTAGATCATCGTTTTGGTAGTATAGAAAAACGTATAGATGCTATGAAAAACTCTTTATCTTCGTTATCGGCTCAGACATCTAAGGCAGCGGGAAGCAACCTTAGAGCAAAACTTGAGCAAGAATTAAATAATATCGTCCAGGCAAATGGTATTACTTTATCTTCAGTTGGGACAGCACCTTTAAGTATTAAACAAGAAACCGTTCAACAATTGATGTCTAAAGTAGATAAAGAGTTAAATAAAACAATTGTAAAGATGATCAAAAATATAAACATTAATATGGATTCTGCTATGAATAATAGCGTAGTACCAGTTGGAAAAGATGAATTTAATAAAATTAATAAAGAAATCTCTAAGTTAATTAGTAATCAAATAAAACAATTAGTAAATTCCATTCGCGAAAATGGGGGGAATTTAGTAAATGCAGATAACTTGAGTGGACTTAAATTAGATATTTCTAAGGGAACGATTAAGCAAATTTTAGTAAGTATTAAAAATCAATTAAAACCTATTTTACTGAACCCAGAGGTTGCTATTGAAGGACAGACATTAACAATTTCATCGAAAGATTTATCTGAATTAACGAAAAAAGTAAGAGGGAAAATAAAAGATTCTATAAAATTTGATTTCGAGGGTGTTATTAGCGAAGAGAATAGCATTGATAGCGAGATTATAAAAACAGCTAAACGTATTGATAGTTTAATAGAAAATTATATAAAAGGCATACGAGGAGGGCTGCAAAAGATTGATCTCAAATCTGTAGAAGTACCTATGAAAAATATATCTAAACAACTTCAAAGGTATATTGCAAATGATTTAGGTGTTTCTCCAGCCGAGTTAGCTCATACTTTTCATTCTGTGGATCGAGGATCTCTAAGAGGATATGCTTTAAAAAGGCAGTTTGAAGGTATGGAAAATACAATTAATAAAAAGTTAACTGCAGGAACAAATAAAATAATGATGTCAATGAAACAATCAGTAAGAGCTGTGGACTTTGAACCTCATTCTAATATTACGCAATATTTAACTAGTGAAATTAACAAGCTGAATAAGCAAATTATTAAAAAAATCAAGGAGTCCGTTGATAAGCAGTTTGCACATATAAGGAATGAAATTCTAGAAATTAATACTAACCCTCAAAAGGCGAATAGTAATAGACAGTTAAGCTTTATTGCAGGAAATAGTGCTAATACTTTAAATAACTCAAGTGGATCAAATCATAGTAATACAAATAAAAATAATAGCGATTCTAGTACAAGTAAATCCACAAAACAAGACAATCCTTTTGATGGGTTTGGAATGGCTGGAGCGGTTACCAAAAAAGTTAGGAGCCTTGCTTCGGGCTCAATGCTAGATCCAATGGCTGCGATAACTAAAGCAATGGAAACCTTTAAAATTTCTCAGTTAGAACAGTTAAAGATTACACAAAACTTCTCTTTGAAACCAGAATATAAAAACAAAAATGGAAATACAGATTGGCTAAAATTAGATAATGATACTGGAAATCTAATGAATAATGTACGTGATTTATCTACACTTTACGGCATTGATTACGAAAGAATGTCTAAGGTAGCTGGTATAGCATCAAATGTAACAGGAGATAAACAATCTGCACGACAATTTGTTGATCAAGCTTCTAAGGTTTATCGCTTAGATAACAAATCAGACTTAGTTGAAACAATTGCTCCAGGATTACAGACAATTATGGCACAGTTTAAATTATCTGTCTGGGAGTTGGATGGAGTAGTTAACTCTTTTGCTGTTGCTACGAGTCAAACTAAAGCGAACAGTGAAGATATTATGAAGGCTATGTCAAAATCGGGTACAGCACTCCATTCAGTGGGAGTGAATGCAGAAGATGCAGTGACTTTAAATGCATTAGCTATTCAAACTTCAGGAGAAACAGGGGAGAATGCAGGTGCAGCCTTAAAAACGATTGCAGAGCGTATTACTTTACCATCTGTTTCTAAACAATTAGAAAGTTATGGTGTAAAGGTATTTGAAAAAAATGAGAGTGGTATGAAAGTACGTCGGAATTTCATTGATATCCTATCAGACACTGCGAAAGCAAGCAAAAATAAATATATTGGAGAAGATAAAGTAAAATCCATTCTGTATGGAGAAGGTGGGGCAAACCAGCCACCAAAACTGATGTCCTTTTTAGAGACCATGCATAAAGCGGGGATAAATAACAGTAAAGATTTATCGTATTGGAAGATTAAGCAAGAAATTAATGAATTTAAAAAAGATCCTGCACGCCTTCAAGAAATGATTGCGGTAACGATGAAATCACCTTCAGTGACAATGGAAAGAGCTGGGGTATCTGTTAATAATGCATTAGTGTCAGTATTAGATGCGCTAAATCCAGAGATTCAAACTTTAGCAAAAATTATTACAAACTTAGCACAGGGAATGGAGAAACATGCAGGGCTATTTGCACAGTTAATTACGATTTTAGGTAATGCCTTGGTAGGTTTTGGTGCTATTCATGGAGTAAAACGATTAGGTCAATTGGGTAATTATGAAGAGCATTACAAGAAAGCCACCATGGAAAATAAATTCTTTGGTGGTACATCTTTAACAAATCGTAAAGTGGACGGAGCGGTAGGTTTTTTAAATGATCATGTTTTGGGAGAGAGCCAAGATTTACGTAATCAAGTAAGTAACAAAAAATTCTACCGTGCGGCTATGAAAAATGATACGTTAAAAAGTTATTTTGAAGAATTAGCGGATTTAAAAGAGGATAGAAAGAATGAGATAAAAGAATATGTAAAAGATCATGGTGGAAAAGCTGAAAATATGACCGATTTTCTTAGCATCATGGATGAATCTAAAGGCTATTATAAAGGTGAAAAGAAAGAATTAACAGCTGATGAATTACATACTCGTTCAGCTTATAATGCTCGCAATCTTACCCAAAGTAAATTATTAACAGACGTTTTTACCACAAATTTCTCAGAGCATTTAGTAAATACCTTATCAAATAGGACTAACTTTGACAGTATGAATGAGAATCAAAAATCAACGGCTGGTCGTTTGGCTCAAATGGATGATCAAAAACGTATTGGATTTGAGACCTATCTAGATCAAAACTATCAAAGTGTAGGCAAATCAATAAATAATATGGATGGACTTAATAAGGCACTCGATGAATATGAGGCTAGTAACAGAAAGGCTACTATACAAACAAGACAAAGTACCACTGCGTACAGGGATTTATCAAGCGCCGTAAAAAAGGTAACTGATGAAGCTGAAGGAACATCTAAGAATAGAATGAAAGGGTTTCTCGATCTTATCGATACTATTCCTCAGCGTGCAAGAGGTGCTGGTGGAGCAATAATGGGACTTGGGAAAAATATTTTAAGTTTTGCAAAACAATTGGGAGCTTCATTAATGATTGGCGACTTGTTAACAACTTATTCTAATCAAAGTATGTTATCTGAAAAACAATTAAAATTACAAGAAATGGAAAGTGAGACAACTGGATCTGCAGATGCATATTTAGAAAGCATTAATACAAAGCCTACAGGGGGGTTATTGGGGGGTATTCCCTTCCTGATTGATAGTACGAAAATAGGTTATGGAAGTTTAAAGCAAATTATCTTTGGAGAAAGTGCTGCTGTAGGGCTGGGAGATAGAGAGAATTTCCGAACGAATTTTAAAGCTTGGATGGAAAAAGAATATGGTACTCGAGACCTTGATAAAGCTGTTACGGTCGAGAATAAAAAACGTGAAAAAGAAGCAAAAGATAAAGGTTATAATGGAATATATGAAAAAATAGATAAAAAAGGATTGACTAGAAAATATCTTGATGAATCAGGTGAGTATGCAAAAGTACAGAAAGCACAAAAAGAAGAATTCATTGAAAAGTATAAAAATGATGCTATATCAGAATCAGAAGAAAACATGCGTAGGGCGGCAGCTGAAAAAGCACGTAAAGCATGGGAAAATAAAATGATAGCAGATGGTCAATATGACTATTTTGCTTTTGAAGATATAAAAAATAGAATTCAGGATGGACAGAAATCCGTTAGCAGCAAAAATGAGTTAAAGTTAAATGATTTTCTTCAAAATGGTGGTAAAACAGATTCGTTAAATTATATGCAACTTCGTATACAGGGTATTAAACAAGAGCGCGAAGCATATAAAAATGAAATGGAAGAGCTTCATAAGTTTATCCGAGAACGAGAGAAAGAATTGGAGCAATTGGATAAGTCGGGAAAACGTTATACCACTGATCCTGAAACTGGTGAAAAAATTGAAACTCACGGATATCAAAAGGTTAAAGAATCTGTGGAAAGTAACAAGGATAAAGAAGATAAATTAAGAAAAGAATTTGAATTAGAAGATAAGAAAAAACAAATTGAAGCACAACGTATTAAAACAGAATTTTATATTAACGACACTCAGAAAGGATTTTCTAGAGCACAGGCTAAGAAACAGTATAAGGATACATTAAATGCTATTAGCATGAACACAGAGAGTCCTACTTATATTGATTCACAGATTGTTTCAAGCCAATCTATGATTGGAGAAATGAAAAGTAAACTGGCAAATCTGCAATCCCAACAGTTAGCAGATCCAGATGGTCAGTTACAAGATACTATTCAAGGATTGAGTCAACAAATCGCAAGTGCTGAATTAGAAGTTAAAAATTTAAGGATACAAAGGCTTACAGCTTGGAGACATGATTTCGGTAATAATATGGATGATTTGGAAATTAAGTACATGCAGGAACGTGTAAACTTTGGACCAAGTATAGGAGATGATAGTTTCTTAGCACGTGATCTAAGAGTAAGAGAATTACAAGATCGTAAATCACTTATAGATAAGACCTTAGCGGTAAGAATTGCAGAGCGAAATAGTGGTAAGTTTGAAGAAGGTTCATCTGAATACGAACAAATCATGAAAGATATTCGAGAATTGACAAAGCAATCTTTACAGGCACAGATTGGTATCCACCAAGAGTTAAGAGCACAAATGGGTGGAACATTTAATCTTCCTGAAGGCGTACAGGTTATGTCTCAGTATGATTATCTAACAAGTAAAGGTACACATTCAAACTTTAGTGTTCAATCAGGAGATATGTATGTCAATATTACGTTACCTAATGTAACTGGACAAACTTCTAGTCAACAGTTAGCGAATCTTGGAATGAATTTAGGAAAAGGATTAGCACAAGGTAGAACAACACCACTACGAAATCAGTTAAATTCAGCCCCTTGGGGATATCCAACATTCTAATTACAAAACCCCATCTAATTATTAGGTGGGGTTTCTTATAATACTAAGGGGTGATTAAATGGCACAACAAAAACCAAGTAAATCTAATGATGATGTATTTAAACGTAAATTATTTTATGATAACGGGATTCGTTTTGTACAAGTAAGGGGGCGTATGACTGGCGATTATAAGCCACCAACGCCAGTATTAAAATCCCATATAAACGAAAATATTCAATCTTCTGCAGGATTGGTAGGGAAAGGGACTTCTCATTATTCTACTACCATTCAATTTTTATTTGCGAGCAAAGAGGAATTTGCAGACTGGCTACAATTTATTGGTGCAGAACACAAATACTATGATGAAAAAGGCACGATTTATTTAGGGATTGTTAATGGTGATTTAGATATTAAAACAGCAGAATTTGAGACGAAATATATCATTACTGTAAACCTTATGTTAATTCGAAAACAAGATTTCGAATATCGTCATCAATATCCTTTTATAGATATTGAAAATCATTGGGCGCAAACGTATATAGATGAAATGCAAAAAAGGGGACTTATCACTACTTATGCTAGTGATGGAACACCTGTACAGTATTTTCAACCTGAAGTTTGGATTACAAGGGCTCAAACGGCATCCTATATGACAAGGACTTTTAAATACATCGAAAAGATATTGAGGGGGTATTAAAAATGCCAAAGCGATGGTTAGATGTGGGGCCAAAGGATTGGTTTTATCGTGCAGTATTAGAAACAGATAATATATTTATTGATGCAAAAAAAGAAGAAACCTTATTTAGTGGAAAAACCTATAACCAATTTATTGGTGGCAAGTCACGTCAGGTTCATAATTTCACTTCAACAGAGGGACAAACCAAGTTTGAAGTAAGCGGATATAAACCTGATTCTAGGGAAATGGTGTTTGTTTATATTGATGGGGTGCCTACACTTCCATCTAAACTTGAGGATAATTTTATACATATTGGTTACCCGTTAACCAATGGAAGAGAAGTTAGTATTCTTTTATCTGGGGTAGTAGAAATGCATGAAGGAGATCATACTCCTGAAAACTGTCAGATTTATCCCTTGATGAGCGGATGCTCTTTGGCATATCCGGCAAAAAAGTTAGAAAAAGCAAATAATTACGTATTTGATATCACTTACTCTTTAAATGAAATAGCAGTTTGCATGAACAAGAAGTTAAAGAGAATACATGTAGATGTAAATGAAGACGAATCCATACAAGATGCACTTACCAGAACCTTAGGATTTAAACGAGACTGTTTTACTATAATTAATGGATATCTTTATGTATCTTATAATTTAAATCAGTTTCCTATTTATGTGAATTACAATTATCAAAAGGGTGCTCAAATCAAAAATAGGCAGGGAGAAAAAGTTGTCCCTATGTCAAGTTGCGCACTCTATAATGATAGATTCTTTCCTGATATAACGATTTATAGAGGAGAGTTTTTTACTTTGTTACAACGTTTAAGAATGAATATTTATAATCGATATACAGATAGAGGATATGTGAATAATACAATTAAGCAAACGGAGAGATACATTAAAGATAAAGATAAAATTGTAGGAAAATGGTATGCCGAATCAGTCTTAAATATATTAGATGAAAAATTTAATGATGGTTGTTATGTATTTCCACTTTACGCAGACGATTCCTTTCAACCTGAGGTATGTGTAACTAGAGCTGAAGCAATTGTATATTTACATAGATTTACGGAATGGGCACTAGAAAGATTTAGATAGGGGGGGAATAAGGAATGCCGAACGTATTTGATCATAGAACTCCTGCGCCTCAGTTGTTAAATGACGTAATGAGAAAAGTTAATGCTTTAGGTCATGAACCTAGGGTTATTATTGAATTTGACAAAATGGCCTATGTACCAGGAATGAAAAATAAGTTTGAAGTTTGGGACAGAATTCGAGAAGCATCTATTGTGTATCAGGCAGCAGAGGCGACTTTAACAACACCAGTAGCAGGTGCTGAGCCAAGTTCTGTTACAAAAGGTGGAGAGTCAGGGGATAGGTTTGAGTATATTAAATGTGCCTTAAATAAATGGGTAAAACATTATAAGTGTCCCAATGTTGCTTATTTCTTTCTATTAGCTGTAGCAAAACATGAAACAGGATTTGGAACATTAGGACAAGGGAAACCTGAAAATGGAAGTTATATAGTAGGATATGGTTGCCCGGGTTCATGCAAGCCTGCATACAAAGGTATAGATACCCAAGCGAAGTATGCTGCAAAACGTTTTTCCGAGGCAATGAGGAGCAGATACGCAAAAATTTCCAATGGATATATGGATGCTAGTGATGTTGATTATTTCCATGAAGGTGGAGATAAAGGATATAAAAAGTGGAAGTGGTCAGCAGATGGACCTAACTGGAAAAAACTTGTGAAAAGCTATTTTGATAGAATTATTGGTGAATCTAGTCAAAAAAAATGGCATTGTAAAGAATCTGGTTCTATTATTAATAAAAATCTGTTTCCAAAGCATTCTACAAATCTAAATGTTTCCAAGAAGGAAGAAGACTGTGGTTGTGAGAAAGCTGAGACTTATACAATTGAGGAACAAAGGAAAGAAGTTCATAATGCAAGCTCTAGTGCATTATCCGGTGCTACTTTTCCTGTTGAAGGAATTTCATTTGGAAATGGTGCGAAAGTATCTTCACACCATATGAAACATAAGGGCGGGGGTGCACGTTCAGGGCATAAGGGTACTGATATTGTACATACATCCCAAGGGAAAATTAATGGTATGTGGGTAGTGGCGGCTTGGGCTGGATATGTACATAAGGCTTATAAAAGTACATCTTATGGTAATTGTGTAATGATTCAACATGATAATGGATATATGACAGTTTATGCTCACATGCAAAATAATTCTTTACAGGTTCGAAAAGGTGATTTAGTTAATCCAGGAACACGTTTAGGAAAAGCCGGAAATACAGGTCAATCTTATGGCGCCCATTTACACTTTGAAATTTGGAAAGGTGAATGGATTTATGGTGGAAATAATCATATTGATCCATATCCTGTTTTAACAGGTGCTCAAAAATTAGGAGTAGCAACAAGCGGTAAAGGTAATAATGGCGGCGGTAACACGGGCGGAAATGGTGAAGATGATAATAGTACAGGAAATGGAAGTGGTGTTAGTCAACCACCACCCAAAATGACCATTACCCAAAACATTAAGTTTAATAAGTGTTTCGATAAGGATGCAAATCTCGATGGGAATTGGCATGGACAAGAGAACATAACCCATTTTACAGCTTGGTCAACAGGTGAAAAGTATTTAGGTTTTAATGAGAATATTGCCAAAGGAGCAGTTGAAGATTTTGGGTATAAACATAACTTCTCTTCAGACGGATTTTATGAATATGCTTTCTATGCAGATCTTAAAGAAGGAGATTCCGTAACGGTTACATATGACGGAATGATTGTAAAACGATATACAAAAGAGAACAATACTACACAACCTACATATGAACCTCCAGTTTATGCAAAATGGGTTGCAAGTGATATACAAGGGACCAATTCACATATATTAGATTTCTCCTTAAATAATGTAAGTGGTGAGGCTGTATTTGGACTAAAATGCTTTAAGGTAGTGGAAATTGAGACTCAATACGGTGCACAATATGTTGATGAAAGGATCAAAGCTCGTAAACGTGATGTATGGGTTGATACAGGGGCATTTGTATACGATAAAACCTTTACAGTAGACCAAGATGTATTACAGTGGGAGATAAATAGCCATTTTGACGCCAGAGTCGCAACTGCAAGAATTACTTTAGACAATAAACATGGTATTTATTCTCCTACATATGAACGAGCCAATATCTTCCCTGAGAATTTAAGAGAAGCAGAGATGTCATATTATGAGAATGGTGCAATCAGACATGTGTTAAGTGAAGCTACCCCAGTACGTATTTATGCAGGCTATGGTGAAAACCTAGTAAGGGTTTTTACAGGACGTATAAGAGGAGAGATTGAGCAAAATTCTGATGAAAAAACAATTACTATTAATTGTGTAGATATGTACGATATGTTAGAAGAACATGTTTTTGATAGGGTCCTAACTTTTCCTCGAAGAGACGAGATACATGGTGATGAAAAACAACCAGTAACCATGTGGGTTAAATCATCTATTATTCATAATATCGTAAATGAGGCAGGAATGATTGGATGGAGGATCCATGAAGATGATTTGAGATATGCTGATGCGATTATTGAAGAAACGTATTATATTGATATCGATAGAGGTGGGAAAAAGGCAGTCGTCTGGGATACTAAAAGTCACCAATATGTCGAAAAAGATATAGCAACTGTACAAGATGCACAAGGTTATAAAAATCCTTATGTACAGGCGATAGATTTTTTAGAAGGTACAAGAGCATCTGATGCGGTTCATGAAGTGATTGGAGATATTATGTATCGCTCTTACTGTGATCGTTATGGAACATTTAGATTGGAAAATATCTGTAAAATTAATGCAAGTGAGGCAAAATGGTCATTTATAGATGGTGAGAATTTATATTCTCTTTCCACTTCTATTGACCATTCTCGTATACGTAATCATCTTATTATTGTTGGTAATGGTGGGCAAATTGAGCATTTTGTAGATAAAGATCTTCTTATATCTACAAAGGGTAATATGAGAACGGCTAAGATTGTTGCTGATTGGATTGATGAGCGATTTGGTTCAAATGCAAGAGGAACCAAAGAGGATATCTCGAACAAATTATTTTTTGATATGAAAAGACAAGCCCGTACTTTTAATGCCGTTGTTAAAGGAAATCCAATGATAGAGTTATTAGATGGTTGTTATGTTTATGATAGTAATACTTCTAATGCAGGGTATTATGTCATAAAAGGGAACCGACTTGTTGGAAATAAGGAAGGTATGTTAAATTTCCTAGAATTTACTTGGCATGACAAAGAGAATTATTATAGCTAAAAAACAAGGAGATTCCTACAGAACGTTAGGAATCTCCTTGTTTTTTCTTATAATGCTATGGAAAGCGAGGTGGAAAATGGCGCAAAAGAGTCATATGAACGTAAATGATGTATATCCAATACTTGATATGATCAATAGAAAAGTTAATCAAGGAAAGGGAACAAGACACCATTTTACTAGTCCGCTATTCAATGATGATAACGACAATGGTGTAACAACATTGAATTCTTCTCAATGGCAAGTAGAGTCATTTGAAGTCATAAGGAAAACAGAAAATTCAATAGCTAATCATGTAATTAATGAGATCAGAATTATTTATCGAAATGGTGCAATAGATAAAATTTCTTTAGTCCGTGGGCTCAATCCATCTGTATCTGATGAAATTCAAGATTATGAGTACATCAACAATATTATGATTACAGAAGTTTCTATAAAAACAGAGTGGTTTGGTAAATCCCAAGAAGTTGTTGCAAAGATTATAAGGGAAAATGATTACGGTAATTTTAAAAAGGTTAAACTCACGTATTTTGACTCGGAATGGGGCTGGAGTGAGGACGAAATCGAAGAAGATTCTATGCCGTCTAAATATGAAAATCCATCTGATTTTTATAACGGTAAATATAGTAATTATGAAGAAGTGATAGTAGAGGATTATGTAGACTATGCAGAAATAGGATATGCATCTAATGAAGAAATTGAAATCTCTCCAGATGGTTGGTCTGATGGATATAATCCATCGTCTCCTGTAGATGTTAATGTGGAACTCGGACCAAAGATAACAGATGAAATTTAGAGAGGAGGTCCTACATGAGTTTTGGAGCAAATGTAGTAGTTGGAGGGGAAATAGATAGAGTAGGTAGATTGGGTGGTGGACGTTTAGATTATCCATTTATGCCTACCAAAACAGTTCCTTATATAAAGGGGAAAATTTTAGAGGTACTAGGTACTTTAGGGCACTTTGATATTCAATTTATTCCTGATTTTGATATTGAGCTGGTCTCCGTAGCTGTAGGAGCATCTAGATATCATTCCTTTGATAATTGGAGTTTGTTTATTGGAGATGATCATAAAAATAACTACGTATTTGATGAAATTTATACGAAGGATTTACCAGAAGGTGCTTATTTAATGGCTGTGAAAACAGTAAAAGCAGGTACCCCAATTACATTCCGCTTTGATAATAAAGGTGGGCAATCGAAATATGTTTGGATAAACTTTCAATGTTTAAGGGATAATCCCACATTGCTATCAAGCTAACAAAACAAAAAACCCCCTAAAATGAAAAAATACGCTATTCTTTTTGTAGAATCATAGGAAAGGATGGCGTTTTT
>NZ_JAKUGE010000083.1:0-14212 GCF_022663795.1 Bacillus cereus group sp. BfR-BA-01349 | reverse complement strand
ATAAAAAAATCCCCTCCAGATAAAACAGTATTGAGTCCATCATATCAGATGGACTCTTTTTTTACTGTCTACCTATAGGGGATAATACCAAAGCAGATCCTTTGCTTTCTTTTTTTATGTAAGAACAGGGAGAGTAGGTTTTTAAGATGAAGGGGAAGTTGCAAAATATTCATCCGTTAGGAATGACAATTATAATAGGGACTTTATTTGCGAGGTTCGCCACGTCAATGAGTATTCCTTTTTTAGCAATTTATTTAACGACTGTGAAAGGTGTATCAGCTGGAATGACAGGTGCTATTATCGGAACGAGTGCACTTGTTGGAGTGTTTGCTAGTTTTATCGGAGGGAATTTATCAGATCGATTCGGTCGAAATATGATTATAATATGGTCCATGATCGTTTGGGTCTTTGTATTCATTGGTTTTTCACTTGCAGATCATGTTTTAAGTTTCTTTTTATTAAATGCTTTGAATGGATTATGTAGGTCATTTTTTGAGCCAACATCAAGAGCGTTATTATCAGATTTAACGAAACCTGAGTATCGTTTACTCGTATATAATTTGCGTTACGGTGCAATCAATGTTGGAGTAGCGATTGGCCCACTTGTCGGGTTACAGATTGGAAGCGCAAAATCAACAATTCCATTTTTAGTAGCAGCTGGAGTATACATTTTATATACAGCTATATTAGCGTTCCAATTTAAGAAGTATCCGATTGAAAAAAAGAAAGTAAATACAGAAAAGCCTGTCACAATGTTAAAGGCAATTCGTATTTTGCGAAAGGATGTCGTATTTTTAGTTGCACTAGTTGGTATTATTTTGAGTAATTGTGGTTTTTCTCATTTAACGACAACAGTATCTCAATATTTTGCAAATGCACATATATTTCAGGATGGAGTGAAATTATTTTCATATATGCTAGCTTTAAATGCGATTGTTGTAGTCGTAATTCAATACCCTGTTATTCACATTTGTAAAAAGTATACACCGTTAGTATCCATTATGGTGGGAACTTTATTTGTGAGCGGAGGATTATTTGGATTTGGAGTAGTAGAATCTCTGCTAGGTGCTGCCGTTTGTACAATTATTTTTACAATTGGAGAAGTCTTAATGTTTTCAATGACGGATGTATTTATTGATGATATTGCTGTTGCGCATCTAAAAGGAACATACTTCGGTGCGATGGGTTTTTCGGGAATTGGAGCAGTAATAGGTCCGTGGTTTGGAGGAGTACTTCTCGATTACTACGGGTACCAAAATGGGTTTGCAGTATTTTCAGCACTAGCTATATTTTCAACTGTGGCATTTCCTGTGCTTTTAGTTACAAAAGGTTTATCGAAAAAAAGATATGATAGAAATTCTAATATAGAGATGCATGCGAAATAACATAAGCCCCAGTAACCAACTGTGGCTTATGTTTGTATTATATTAACTCTTAATTTGAAAAAAGAACTTTCTTTTCATGTTTATCAGCAACTTCATTTTTGGAAATATGAATGGCCAAAAAACCATTCTCTAAGCAGGCTAGCATCTTCTTATAAATAACATTAGCGGGTAAAGGAATAGTTCGCTGCAAAGAAATGTTTTTATGAAGTATGCAAATGTTTAGGCCTGTCTCCATCTTTTTAATGACTACATTTTGTTCATTGGCATTTGGTACATCTGTTTCCAAAATGTATTCTTGTTCAGTTTCGCAAAGGTCAATATGAATTTGATTTGGGAAACTAAAGTTACTACAAGAGTCAGAACAAAACTGATCCATCCATTCTTCGAAACCATCAACATGAAAAAGACAATCCTTCTTTTTCTTGCCCATGTAAGACACCCTCCGTAAAATCTCAATTCATACTATGTTATGCATGAATGAAGTAGGGGTGAAGAATAAATGGAAAAATATAAACATTGTATGTGGTAAAGGCAGCTATTGTGAACCTTTTGTTTTACATATCATGATGTGCATGATGTTTTTGGCGTGAATGGTTACGGTTTTTTACTTTATGAGATCCGCTTAATGGTTCAGGTTGTCCCTTTTTTTCTTTTGCTTCACGATTGTTTTTGCTCATTGTATGTGACACCTCCTCTTTCTCTTTAGAATGAGAGAAGTTTGCAAATTTATACGAGAATGTTTTTAGAAAAAAAGGTAAAGATAATTGGGACTAACTATTATGGAAAGGGGATTATATAATGCCATATCATAAAGATAAACAGCAAGCTTTTCAAGCAGCGCAGCAAGGAGTTACACAAGCAGAACATGCATATAACAACATTGTGAAAAATGATCCAAACTACGGTCATGATTTAAAAGAGTTACGCCAAGAGGTTCAGGAGGCGTATGAACAGATTCAAAATGCGTTAGAAGTAGCTTCGGAAACACAACGCCCACAACTTGAGCAATACGAAAATAATCTCCAAAATATTATGCAACATGTAGATCAATTAGAAAAGTAAATGAGGTTGTTGTGTATTTGACAACCTCTTACTTTAATGAACATTATGCGAAAACAGAAAATTTTTCTATTCGTTTTTTCTTTATTATGCGCAGTACATATATTTCAAGTTGAAAAAGTGGAAGCGAAAATGTTGCTCAGAAAAGAGCTAGAACCAACTGGCTATGTAACGTGGGAAGTACCTAATAATGAAAAGATTATTGCCATTACATTTGATGATGGCCCAGATCCAACTTATACACCGCAAGTTTTACATTTATTACGTCAATATAAAGCAGAAGCAACATTTTTTATGATTGGATTTCGAGTGCAGCGCAATCCATATTTAGTGAAACAGGTGTTAAAAGAGGGACATGAAATTGGAAATCATACGATGAATCATTTGTATGCGAGTAATTCATCAGATGAAAAATTAGAAAATGATATTTTAGATGGAAAGAAATTTTTCGAAAAATGGGTGAAAGAACCTTTGCTATTCCGTCCTCCTGGCGGATATATTAACGATGCTGTATTTAAAACAGCGAAAGAAGCTGGTTATCAAACCGTTCTATGGTCGTGGCATCAAGACCCGCGTGATTGGGCAAATCCAGGGGTTGAATCTATCGTAAATCATGTAGTAAAAAATGCTAAAAGTGGCGATATCGTATTGTTACATGATGGAGGAAATGATCGTAGTCAAACAGTAGCAGCGCTAGCAAAAATTTTACCTGAGCTAAAAAAACAAGGATATCGATTTGTAACGGTTTCGGAATTACTACGTTATAAACATTAGAAAAAATCCCAAAAGGAAAATGAACCTTTTGGGATTTTTCGTTACTGATTCTTTTTGCGTTTCTTATTATTTTGTCGTTCTGCAGCAGTTAAGTTTTCATTTGCAAACTCTTCGTTATAACCAGCGCCTTGTCCTTGTGCAGATGCCGCATTCATTCCTGAAATAGTATGATTTGCTTTTCTTTTACCCATTTTATTTCACCTCTATAACTTTTTTTTATAAGTTGCATGATGAGCAGTTCATAGTATGTATGAACTGTAAAGAAAGCGCTAATAGAGCACTTTACTTTATGGTAATAGTATTCATAAGGAACATGAACACTATTCAAATTTAGAAACATAAAGAAAACTTATGATAATCTATAAGTTTCTTATTATTTACTTATTTAGAAAGTTGTAATAAGATATTATCGTAAGGTATTGAAAAGTTTGTCTACATTTTATATTCAGACAACTTAGTCGCGTTTAACAGGGGGGAAACATAATGGTCAAACATAATCCATTTCAATCACGCGCAACTTTTGAAGTAGATGGAAAAACGTATCATTATTATGATTTGAAAGCGCTTGAAAACGCAGGGGTTGGCAACGTATCTCAATTACCATATTCCGTGAAAGTTTTACTTGAATCAGTACTTCGTCAAGTAGACGGACGTGTAATCACAGAAGAGCATGTTACAAATTTAGCGAAATGGGGAACGAAAGATGTGCAAGATATCGATGTTCCATTTAAACCATCTCGTGTAATTTTACAAGATTTCACTGGTGTTCCAGCTGTTGTTGATTTGGCTTCGCTTCGTAAAGCAATGGCAGACATGGGTGGGGATCCTGATAAAATTAATCCGGAAATTACTGTAGACCTTGTAATTGATCACTCTGTACAGGTTGATAGAGCGGGTACGGCAGACGCGCTTGCATTCAACATGGACTTAGAGTTTAAACGTAATGAAGAACGTTATAAATTTTTAAGCTGGGCACAAAAATCATTTGATAACTATCGTGCAGTTCCACCAGCTACAGGTATTGTACACCAAGTAAACCTTGAATATTTAGCACCAGTTGTTCATGCTGTGAAAAATGCTGAAGGTGACTTAGTTGCATACCCAGATTCATTAGTTGGAACAGACTCACATACAACAATGATTAATGGTATCGGTGTTCTTGGATGGGGCGTTGGTGGTATTGAAGCAGAAGCAGGGATGCTTGGACAGCCTTCATACTTCCCAGTACCTGAAGTAATCGGTGTGAAATTAACCGGTACACTTCCAAGTGGTACTACAGCAACTGACGTTGCATTAAAAGTAACGCAAGTATTACGTCAAAAAGGTGTAGTTGGTAAATTCGTTGAGTTCTTCGGTAACGGACTAAAGAGTATGCCTTTAGCTGACCGTGCAACAATTTCAAATATGGCACCAGAATACGGCGCAACTTGTGGATTCTTCCCAATCGACGATATTTCATTAGAATACTTACGTTTAACAGGTAGAGATGAAGAGCAAATTCGCGTTGTTGAAGAATACTGTAAAGCGAACGGTTTATTCTATACAGCAGACAGCAAAGATCCAATTTACACTGATCTTGTTGAAATTGATTTAAATACAATTGAATCTAACCTTTCTGGACCGAAACGCCCACAAGATTTAATTCCACTTTCAGATATGAAAGATGCGTTCCACAAAGCTGTTGTAGCACCAGTTGGAACACAAGGACTTGGATTTAATGAGCAAGAGTTCGATAAAGAAGTGAAGGTTACATTAGAAGATAAAGAAGTAACGATGAAAACAGGTGCAATTGCAATTGCTGCAATTACAAGTTGTACAAATACATCAAACCCATACGTATTAATTGGGGCAGGTTTAGTTGCGAAGAAAGCAATTGAAAAAGGACTTAAAGTACCTGAGTACGTAAAAACATCATTAGCACCAGGATCTAAAGTTGTTACTGAGTACTTAGATAAATCAGGTTTAACAACATATTTAGATCAATTAGGTTTCCAAACAGTTGGTTACGGCTGTACGACTTGTATCGGTAACTCTGGCCCATTAGCGCCAGAATTAGAAGAAGCAATCGCAGCAAACGATTTACTAGTAACATCTGTTTTATCTGGTAACCGTAACTTTGAAGGTCGTATTCACCCGCTTGTAAAAGCGAACTACTTAGCATCACCACCACTTGTTGTGGCATATGCACTTGCAGGTACTGTTGATATTGACCTGAAAAATGATGAAATTGGTAAAGATGCAAATGGCAATGCTGTTTACTTCAACGATATTTGGCCATCAGCTAAAGAAATTGAAGATGTAGTTCAAAGCGTTGTTACATCTGAACTGTTCAAGAAAGAATATGCACAAGTATTTAATAGCAATGAGCGTTGGAATGAAATCCAAACTTCAAATGAAGCTTTATATACTTGGGATAATGATTCAACATACATTCAAAACCCACCATTCTTTGAAGGATTATCTAAAGAGCCAGGTGAAGTTGAAACGTTATCAGGCTTACGCGTAGTTGGTAAATTTGGTGACTCTGTAACGACAGACCACATTTCACCAGCAGGTTCAATCGGTAAGCACACACCAGCTGGACGCTACTTATTAGAAAACGGCGTACAACCAGTTGACTTCAACTCTTACGGTTCTCGTCGTGGTAACCATGAAGTTATGATGCGTGGTACATTCGCGAACATCCGTATTAAAAACCAAATCGCACCAGGAACAGAAGGCGGATATACAACATATTGGCCAACTGGTGAAGTAACATCTATCTATGATGCTGCTATGAAATATAAAGAAGATGGCACTGGCCTTTTAGTTGTTGCTGGTAAAGATTACGGTATGGGAAGTTCTCGTGACTGGGCTGCAAAAGGTACAAATTTATTAGGTATTAAAGCAGTAATCGCAGAAAGCTTCGAGCGTATTCACCGCAGTAACTTAGTGTTAATGGGTGTGTTACCACTTCAATTTAAAGATGGCGAAAGCGCTGAAACGTTAGGTCTTGTTGGTAACGAGTCATTTGAAATTCAAATTGACAAAACAGTTAGACCACGCGATCTTGTAAAAGTAGTTGCAACTGATCTAGATGGCAACGAAAAACAATTTGAAGTAGTAGCTCGTTTCGATAGTGAAGTTGAAATTGACTACTACCGTCACGGTGGTATTCTGCAAATGGTTCTTCGTGAGAAAATTGAAGAGTCTAAAGTGTCGAACTAAATAATTGAAATGAATGATAAGGAAGCTAACAATTGTTAGCTTCCTTATTTTATGGAAAGGGATGAAACCATTTGGTTTCATCCCTTTCTTTTTACTATAAACAATGGAGGAAACGTCATGAAAGAATATAAAAGAATTTTGTTACCGTTACAGAAAGAAAAAATATTAGTAATAGCAGCTGTATGCAGTGGGCTTTTTGCAGCTATTTTAAATCTCTCCCGTCCACTATTCATGGGACTAATTGTAGATAACCTGATTCAACGAGAGCTGAAAGGAGCGTATCTTTACATTACTTTGTTTACAGCTAGCCGTTTGTTGATGTGGGTGAACAATCTTTCATTTGATTATGTAAGCTCAAAAGCGAGTCAGCGAATATTACGAGAGAAGCGTATAGATGTATCGCGCCAATTTTTCCTATTACCGTTTGAAGAGAGTGAGAAAATCAAACAAGGAGAGTTAGAAACTTTGGTCGTGTCTAATATTCCGAACTGGGTCAGATTATATGGCTCTATATTAATAGAATATATACACGCTATTGCCCAATTTATTGGAGCTTTCATAGCACTACAACATATAGATATACAGTTTATATTGTGGGTAACTCCGTTTTTATTTTTAAGTACAATTGTTCCAATACTGATGGGAGAAAAGGTAAGAGATATTGCAAGCGTTTCTCAAAAAAATCACTCAAGTGTTGTAGAGATGGTGTCACAGTTTGTAAAGGGGATACAAGATTTGCGGAGTTTACAAAAAGAAAAATGGGCAATTCGCTTATTTAAAAGAGTAACGGCACAATCGTATAAATCAGAAGTAAAGAAGACGATGATGCAACATTGCATTGGAGTAGTTGGAACGGTGATTGAAACAGGAGCATATATTGTTGTTCTCATTATAGGTGCACAAAAAATAATGAGGGGAGAAATAGAAGTTGGTTCACTCATTGCAGTGTTAGCGACAATTGAGATGCTCTTTTTCCCTGTCCGTTATGTGGGCGATTTATTAATAATGACACAAGTTGCAGTCGCTTCGGCAAATAGAGCTTTTTGCTTTTTAAATAAACGAGCAGTAGATAGCAATGTAGAAAGAGCGATGGGGATCAGGATAACAAATGTTTCATTTCAGGAGAATGACGAAGAGAAATGCAGAATTCATAATATTAATTTGCAAATTCGTCCTGGTGAACTCGTTATGATTGTGGGAGAAAGCGGTGCAGGAAAAACAACGCTTTTAAAGTTAATAACGGGCTTGTATAAACCATCTAACGGTAGCATTGCTTATTATGGTAATGAAGCTCGTATGACTACAGTGTGGCAAGAACCACGTTTTTTCCGAACGACGGTAACAGAGAATATGTATTTCGGGGAAGAGGTTTTAGAAAATCAGTTAGAAAAAATAGTGAACTTATAAATGTAACGCCGATTATTAGAGGGTTACCTGAAGGGAGTCAAACTGTGCTACATAAAAGCGGTGAAGAGTTTTCGGGAGGCGAAAGAAAACGTCTTGCATTATTGCGCGCGATTGTATCAAATCCAACTCTTATTATTTTAGATGAACCGACGGCTGGGTTAGATCCGGGCAATCAAGAACTGGTTTGGAATATGATTGAAGGGATAGGAAGAGATGTAACGAGAATTGTGGCAACACATGATGTAGAGAGGGTGGTACTAGCAGATCGTATTGTCATAATGAAAGAAGGAAATATTGTTGCATGTGAGGGTCCAGAAAAATTAATACATAGTCATTCATTTTTTAAGAGATGTGAATAAAGATAAGAGCAATGCTCTAATCTTTATTCAGTGTCATTTAGTTGATACTCGATAGATTCGGAGTGATTTGGATCAACGTTAAAAGTAGCAGTCATAAGGAAAGTGGCAATTCCAAGAATTAAGAAAAGGACGAATGAGACTAGAGAGACGTAGAGACAAATACGTCCTATTTTCTTTTTTTCAAGATCTTTACTAAAGAGTGAAATGATCCATGTAATAATACCGACTGGGTATAAAAGAAAACTAAGAATATATAATGTTGTTTTTTCGAATGAATTCATAAACAATCCCCTTTTGTTGTAGGTTTATAACTATGAGAGGAAAAAGGTGAATGGGTCCATAATTAGATAAGCAACACTTCATCTGCTTTTCTAATTATATGATAAAATTGCACTTTTAATAAGAATATTCTAATTATTTCGATTGTGAATATTTCCAAGCTTGTCCGTATAAGCTAAAATAAGGTATATAGTATTTTGATGAATGTGTTAAAAGAAGATAATACGTTAGGGTGATATAAAATGTGGCGGAAGCTTACGATTATTGTAGTGTTACTTTGTTTAGCGGGATATGCAGCTTATGAACAGTTTGGTCATAAAGAGCAGGCGGTAAAAGTGAAGCAAGAAAAAAGTGAAGCTGCTATGAAAGAGATGATTGCAAGTAATGGTATTGAAATAGGGAAGAGTGCACCAGACTTTACATTAACGAATTTAGATGGAACGAATGTAAGGTTATCAGATTTAAAAGGAAAGAAAGTGATTGTAAACTTTTGGGCAACGTGGTGTGGACCATGTCAGCAAGAAATGCCGGATATGGAAGCTTTCTATAAAGAACATAAAGAGAACGTAGAAATTTTAGCAATAAATTATACGCCTTCAGAAAAAGGTGGGGGAGTAGAAAAGGTAAGCAATTTTGCTAAAGAAAAAGGAATTACTTTTCCTATTTTATTGGACAAGAACATTGATGTGACAACAGCTTATAAAGTAATTACGATTCCAACTTCGTATTTTATAGATACAAAAGGTGTCATTCAAGATAAGTTTATTGGGCCGATGACGCAAAAAGAGATGGAGAAAAGAGTTGCTAAATTAAAATAATGGTGAAAAGGTAGAGGTGGAGAGTTCCCATTTCTGCCTTTTCTTTTTCAAGTAGTAATAACTTCATGATATGATGTAAGAAATATAAACGTTTAGAGATAAAGGAGTGTATGGAGTGGGGAATGTATCCTTACCGTTAGATTATGTTGTAATTGATTTTGAAACAACAGGATTTAATCCTTATAATGATAAAATTATTCAAGTTGCAGCAGTGAAATATCGTAATCATGAATTAGTAGATCAATTTGTTTCATACGTGAATCCAGAGCGGCCAATTCCGGACCGAATAACGAGTTTAACAGGTATTACTAATTATCGCGTTTCAGATGCACCGACGATTGAAGAAGTGTTACCTTTATTTTTAGCATTTTTACATACAAATGTTATTGTGGCCCATAATGCTTCTTTTGATATGCGCTTTTTGAAAAGTAATGTAAATATGCTTGGGTTGCCTGAACCTAAAAATAAAGTAATTGATACTGTATTTTTAGCAAAGAAATACATGAAGCATGCGCCTAATCATAAACTTGAAACGTTAAAACGAATGCTGGGAATTCGTTTAAGCTCTCATAATGCATTTGACGATTGCATTACGTGTGCTGCTGTTTATCAAAAGTGTGCAGCTATTGAAGAAGAAGGGAAACGAAAAGTAAATAAGGCTATGCTTGATGAAACTGCGGTATATGAAGCGGTCAAAGAAATACTTGCATGTAATAAACGTAATGTAGAATGGCTACGTTGTATGAACGTAGGAAGTTATTTAGATATAAAAGCTTTTTATCCAGTTATGAGATTAAAGGTAAAAGGGCGAAAGAAATATGTATTAACAGAGATATTAGAAGAAGATGTGAAAGAAATATGTACAAGTTTAAAATGTGAACCGGCGTTAAAAAGTGAAGTTGGTAATACGAGAATTATGCTTAATAGCTTAGAGGATGTTATGAAATTAGAAAGTTATATTTTAGAGCAGTATGATTTTGTATTACAGGCGCTTCATGATTATAAAGAAAATGAAATGAATGCAGATGAAAAGTTGAAAGAGTATTTAAATATTATGGTATAAAAACCTCCGTGTGCAATATATTGTACACGGAGTTTTTTTAGGAGTACTAAAACATAAAATTTTCTTGCAAATCTGATTAAAGAGTTTTTTGTTTGCTCATACTATGTAATAAGAAAGCGAAGGAGAGAGGGTGAACAACATGAGAAGAAGTCGCCGTAAATCGTTTGAAGAACTTGTAAATGAAAATAAACAACAATTATTAAGCGATCGTGAGGCAATTGATCGCATTGAAGAGCGCATTGAAAAACGTTATGAAATGAAACTTTTTAAGCAAGCTGAATAATTCTTAACACTAGTACGATACTAGTGTTAAGGAGGCGATAGTAATGGGTAATCCGAAAAAAAATTCAAAAGACTTTGCACCGAATCATATTGGAACACAATCAAAAAAAGCTGGTGGAAATAAAGGAAAGCAAATGCAAGATCAAACAGGTAAACAACCGATTGTTGATAATGGTTAAAGAAAAGGAGAATATTACATTCTCCTTTTTTATGTATAAATTTGAGGAAAGATAGGTAATTTAAGATGGTGTGTATATACAATATTAGGAGGGAAGTACATGCCAAATCCAGATAATCGAAGTGACAACGCTGAAAAGTTACAAGAAATGGTGCAAAATACAGTTGATAACTTTAATGAAGCAAAAGAAACAGCGGAACTTTCTAATGAAAAAGATCGTGCTGCTATTGAAGCAAAAAATCAAAGACGTTTAGAAAGTATTGACTCATTAAAAAGTGAAATCAAAGATGAATCTTAACAAAATGTACAAAAAGGGCTGACTTTTGTCAGCCCTTTTTCGTAATCGTAAAGTTTTCAACAAGTAAACGCCAATTTTGTGGAAATGGCAAGCCAATCTTCCAATAACTAATACCGCCAATGCCCTGCTCTTTCATTAAATTGAATTTACTTTGAATAGACCTCGCATCTTCAAACCAAACTTCATGTTGTACGCCATTTTCGTCAAAGTAATTAAAATGTGGAGCTTGAGCTGTGAAATCATAGCGGATAGGAACATTATATTTACGAGCAAGTGCAACAGCTGCGACAGAGCTAACTGCTTTTGCTGGTGGATTCCCTTGTTTGAACGGAAGTTTCCAATCGAATCCGTATAAGTTTTGCCCCATCATAATTTTTTGGGGAGGCATTTGAGATTTTGCGTATTGAAGTACTTCTTTTACAGGACCGATAGGAGAGATTGCCATTGGTGGCCCGCCCTGCCAACCCCAGTCATATGTCATAATGACGACGAAATCAACAATTTGCCCTTGCGCTTTATAATCATGGGCTTCGAAAAACTTTCCCTTTTGATTTGAACTTGTCTTCGGTACGAGAGTTGTGCTTAATGTGTACCCGCTAGGTAAGCGTGTTTTTACATTTCGTAAAAAGCGATTATACGCCTCGCGGTCTTCGGGTGCTATACTCTCGAAATCGAAATGAATGTCTCGCATGCCATATTTTTCAGCTGTATGCAAAATGTTAGTAATAAATTTGTTTTGAATCGTTGCGTCGCGTAAAATAACCGATGTTAGATCGGCACTGAAATTACCATTTTCAATATTTGTAATAACGAGCATAGGGATTGTTTGCCCTTGCGTTGCAATATTAGCAATTTTAGCTGTTTCAGTAGGTTCTTTTAATGTGCCATCTCTTTTTGCCTCAAAACTAAAATAAGCTAAATATGTTAAAAATGGATTGATGGCACGTGTAGCATTAACTAAACTCTCTTTAATCGGTATAGTGGAAGGTTGTAAATAAGCGATGGATTCTACAGCTCGTTTTGTGCCTTTTGGTACATATAATTGTTGTCCGACATGGAGAATAGATTTTAAAGATAAATTATTAACTTTAGCTAAACTAGCGAGGGGGACATTATATGTTTGAGAAATCCGATAGAGGCTGTCACCAGGCTGTACATAATAATTATTTCCTTTCGTATTAACGATAAGTGCCTGACCAACAACGAGCGTTTCAGCGGGATTTAGTCCATTGTCTTTTACTATTTCGTCAGGTGTTGATCCATATTTTGATGCCAAGCTATATACACTATCACCGCTACGAACCGTTACAATTTGAATCATATGCTTGCTCCTTTCGGGAAAAGATTCACTATTTTTATTTTATTTTTGATGTCACTGTATTATGATTAAATGTATGCAAGGTAGCAGAAGTGAAAGAAGGCGAATATACATATGTTTGTAGCAGAACATGAAGTTGAAATTCGTTATGCGGAAACAGATCAAATGGGTGTTGTTTACCATTCAAACTACTTAGTGTGGCTTGAGTTAGGTCGCACGAAACTTATACAAGATTTAGGTTTTTCATATGTTGAAATGGAGAAAGAAGGAATTATTTCTCCTGTGTTAGATTTACAAATTTCATACCGTAAAGCGATGCGTTACGGAGAAAAAGCAATCGTAAAAACATGGGTAGATACTGTCAGCCCACTTCGCGTTGTATATGGATATGAAATATATAATGGTGATGGTGAACTTTGTATTACTGCAAGTACGACGAATATTTGTGCGAAAAAAGAAGGGTTCCGCCCTGTATCATTTAAAAAGTTATATCCTGAGTGGTATGCGAAATATGAGGAAATTAAGAAAAAATAAAAAAGCGTGGCAGAAGCCACGTTTTTTTATTTTTCATAATTAAATTGTGGGAAGTCGTCACCTTCGTTAAGTGTAACAGATAAATTATGTCCATCGAAGAACCATTCATCATCGCCTTCAATAAAGAAGTTAATACCTTCTTCTTGAATTTGAACAGCAGGATGTGCAGGATCATCTTTACGAATCCCTAAAGAAAGTCCTTTTTGCACAGTACTGCAACCACCGTATTGTACGAAAAAGCGTAGTGTTTCATTTGATTGTAAGTTTAATTCATTTTTATACCATTGTGCTGCTTCTTTTGTTACGGAAAGATTCATGTATAGTTCCTCCAAATTATGTTGCTTTTTCTTTAGTATAAAAAATAACGCAAAAAGACGCTATTAATATGCTTCACGTTTTCTTTTTGCGTTATGTGGGTTACGATCTTATTTTTGCTTTTTTGAAAAGTTTGCTTTTGGTTCAGTTTTATTTATAATTCGTCCGATATTTGCACGGTGTTTATAAATAACCATACCTGCTAATAAACACATCGCAATAATGAAGATTTTATCCCCGCTAACAATGGATGCAATAACAGCAACAACTGCTGTTACCATAGAAGAAAGTGATACGTATCTTGTTGTAAATAAAAGGGTGAAAAATACAACAGCCAATATTGCAAAAACAACTGGTGAATAGCATAATAGCACCCCAGCAGAAGTTGCAACTGCTTTACCACCGCGGAATTTCGCGAAGATTGGATAGACATGTCCAAGAACAGCCGCTAACCCGAACCATAGTGGATGAATATCTAATCCGAAAATCATTGGTAGACTTGTTGCTAATGTCCCTTTTAAAATGTCAGCAATTGTAACGGTAAAACCTGCTTTTTTCCCTAATGTGCGGAATGTGTTTGTTCCGCCTAGATTACCGCTCCCGTGCTCACGAATATCGATTCCGTAGCCGATTTTTCCAACAACTAGTGCAAATGGAATCGAGCCAAGTAAGTAGGCAACGATAAATAAAAGATATGTAGTAACCATAAGTTCAGTCTCCTTTATTCAAATGTGTTGATAAAGGGTAAAAAGAGTTTTTCCCGTATATTGTACCATACATTTGTAAAGAGCACATTTCTTTTTTGTAAATGAAAAATTCATTATTTCGGTACGCCAAGTTCTCCGATAAACGTAGCGGCGTGAAATGGAGGGGCTGACTCTTACACAGCCTAACTATTTGTTCGAATTTTATGGGTGAAACTCCCATTCTAGGATA
>NZ_JAKUGE010000082.1:0-14340 GCF_022663795.1 Bacillus cereus group sp. BfR-BA-01349 | reverse complement strand
AATCTTTAAATTCTCTACACCTAGCTTTTAGAAAAAAGAAACAACCTCTCCTATACTTGACGTTGTATGGGCTTAGCTTGATAGCGATGTGGTTTTACCCATGTTTCGTCATGTTCTTCGTTTTCCTCTTCATCTATTGCCCATTCCCAAATGGGGTTTTGTTTTAGGTCTTCAATAGTTAATTCATCAATTGGTTTGCAATTGCTCATACATAAATTCTCCTTTTGCTTTGATAAATAAGTTTCTTAATCTCAAAAATTAGATGATTGCTTACGAGTAAGTTCAATATAGTATTTTGCTCATTTGATATTAAACTATTTTATTTTGAAATAAAGCTTCTGTAGCAATATTAACAAAAAAATAATTATTAGTGGAGGTTTTTAAGTGGCATGGAGTTAAGGTAAGGTAGTAAAAAACATCAAGAATGAATGGGATTTATTTGGTACGATATGGATATGTTTAATAAGAGGGGGAATTTGATGTATCAAGTAAAGGGGTATTTTTCATCGCTCAAAGGAAGTCATTATGAAATTGGTAAGCAACAAGGTGAATTTGTGAAACAACATTCTTATCTTATTCCGCAATTTATAGAGCAAGAAAACTTAATATCGCATAACCATTGGACAGAATCTAGAAATATATTAAATCAATATTGTTCTGGAATTAATGAAGAAATTGAAGGTTTTTGTGAAGTGTTAAAAATTCCTTCAAAAAATATGATGTATTACTATCAAACACTATTGAAAGCAGGTTGTAGTCATTGTGCAGTATTACCTAAAAAGACAGATTCAACTCACACTTATGTATTAAGAAATTATGATTTGTCACCAGTAATAGATGATATGCGTTTTTGCTCGACGCATGTTGAAGGTGCGTATGCACATAGTGGCTTTTCTACTCAATATTTTGGTCGAACAGAAGGGGTTAACGAACATGGATTATCTGTTACATTTTCAGCATGTGGTCAACCAGTAGGAAACATTGTAGGTTTAAGAAAGCCAATGGTAAATGGTTTACAGTGTTTTGCGGTAATTCGATTGTTGTTGGAGAAATGTAAAAATGTGCAGGAAGCTAAATCACTAATAGAAGAAATACCAATTGCTAGTAATATTAATTTAATAGTAGCTGATCCTTTAAATGCAGCACATATTGAAATATTTGACGGTCATAAATCCACAACAACGATTGATGGTGACAACCAAGCTTTTATTGTATCAACAAACCATGCAGTTAGTTCATCAATTCAGAAATTAAATAATAGGAAATTAGAACAATCTACAAAGAGATATCATATTTTACATGAGCATTTAAATGGATATGAACAAGTGAGCATAGAGTCTTTAAAAAAGTTAGTAGAAGAAGAATATCCTGATGGACTGACTGTACATAACTATGAAGAATGGTTTGGAACTTTACATTCTGTATTATTCGATTTACATGATCGTACAATGAAGATTTGTTTCGGATCACCACTTTTAAACGACTGGTACTCATTGAAAGTTGGAGGAAGTATGCCGTTTTCTGAGGTGAACGTGAACTTTAAAAATAAAACTTATACTGACTTTTGGAGGGAAGATAAGAATGAATTGATGCCTAAAAGATAAATGAGATAAGCTGATAATGAAGAGAGTGCATTTACACTGGAGGGATTACCAATGCTAAAAGTTATGTTACCATTTGTTCTTATCTTTTTTCTTGTTATTGCGGTGTATATTGCTTATCAAAAGAGAAAAAAATCTGGGATAAAAGGATTGAAAAGTGCGTTAACTTCTATTTGCTTCTTTTCACTCGCAATTTTAAATATGTTTGCATATTGGTTTCACTTTGGCGGTGCTTTTACTTGGTTATTTTCAATTGTATTATTGCTAGTTGGTGCATATTTTACTAAATATATTCCAATATCTAAAAAGGTACATTAAAATCTATAAGAGTTTAATATAATGTTTACTTTGTTTTGAAAAGAGATTATTCTACTAGATCGTTGTGAAACGGTTTCATAGGATAATCTCTTTTTTTAGTTTTGGAAAGAACTTACTGTGCTTTTTAGTTGTTCAATAAATTCTTGAGTTGCAGCACACATATATTTATCTTTTCTATAAATTAACCCTATTTCAATTGTTGGAGTAGGGTTTTCTATTTTAATAGCTTGAATGTTATTATTTTGTAAAAAGTCTATATATGGTTTGGGTAACACTGTAATTCCCATTCCTTTGGAAACCATTTGGATTAAAGATTCCATCGTGCTAATTTCTAAAATTGGTCTTGGTTTAAAGTTGAATTTTTGACAATGAGATGTAATTAGTTCGGTTAAAAAGAAATTTTTAGGTAAAAGAATTAAAGGATAGTTCTGTAATTCAGCAATAGATACATGATTACGTTCAGCTAATCGATGACCAGTGGGCACGACTAATGTAAGATCGCTTTTGTATAGAGGGATAGAGATAATCTCTTTATCTTGCACCGGGAGAAATGTAATTCCAATATCTAGTTCGTTTCGTAATAATTTTTCACGGATATCTCCTGTGCGAAGCCCTAATACAGAAAGCTCTATATTGGGATATAAATTATTGAAATTTAAAATAGTTAGTGGTAGTAAATAATTTACGACGGTTAACAAAGCCCCTATTGTTAAGGAACCTTGCTGTAATCCGTTTAGGTCTTGAATAGCTGAACGAGCTTGTTCAACTTCATGAAAAATGGTTTTACTATGTGATAATAAAATCTTTCCTGCTTCAGTTAAAGATATTTTTTTACCAATTCGATCGAAAAGTGGCATTCCTAGTTCATGCTCTAATGCACGTATTTGTTGACTTAGAGAAGGCTGTGAAATATTTAATTTCTCAGCTGCTTTTGTGAAATGTAATTCTTTTGAAACAGCTAAAAAGTATTCAAGTTGTCGTAATTCGATTGGAATCACCTCAAGTATAATAATAGGTTATACCTATCATTATTATATAAATAATTGAATTGAACAATGATTTTAGAGGTTTTATAATCATCTTTATATAACAGAGAGGGTTGTAAAAATTAATTGAGAGAAAATACATGTAACACCTTTAAAGGAGGAAATAGAATGGCTAATGAATATCAATTATTATCTTTAAATATAGGGTTACCAAAAGAGGTTACATACGGCGGAAAGGTAGTTCATACAGGCATAAATAAGAAACAAGTAAAGGAACCGGTATATTTATCCTTTGTAAAATTTAATGGGGATGGACAAGCTGACTTAGTTCATCATGGAGGAGTAGATAAAGCAGTTTGTGTTTATACTGGTGATCACTATCCATACTGGGAAAAAGAATTGAATCAAGATCTTGTATATGGGGCTTTCGGAGAAAATATAACAGTTAGTGGTATGAGCGAAGAGGATGTTTGTATTGGTGATACGTTTGAGCTAGGATAGGCAATCGTACAGGTAACACAACCAAGGCAACCTTGTTTTAAATTAGCAAAAAAATATAATATTCCAAAGTTACCACTATATTTTCAAGAAACAGGATATACAGGATTTTATTTTCGTGTATTAAAAGAAGGATGGGTATCATCAGTCGACACCTTAAAAAGACTACAGTCTGATCCAAAAGGTGTTTCAGTAGCATTCGCTAACCGTATTATGCATAAGGAAAAACAAAATATTGAAGGGGTAAAAAGGATATTAGAAGTAAATGCACTTTCAAATAGTTGGAGAAAGTCTTTTGAAAAGCGTATAAGTGGAGAAGAAATTAATACGAAGGAAAGACTTGAAGGGATAAAAGAATAAAAATATTTTATTATAAATAGTGTATTTCTATTAGTAAAAGCTAATTAGAAAGCGCTATTTTTATAAAATAAACTAATTAATATCCGAAAATCTTAATATTTTTTTATTCGACTTATTTTCAAATAGTCGAAACATAAAATTAATTAGACTTTTTTTTTATGTTTTATGATAGTATATTGATTGGTAAGACCTCTATTTTTAAGAGTAGGTCATATAAGTATATCTAATTTAATGGAATTTAACATTTGGAGGTACAACATGGGGAATGTTGAAAAATTGGCAAGTCTTCTAATAGAAGAACCGAAAAGAGAGCAGTTATTTCCTTTATTTGAAGAAGTGTTGGGAATTACAACTCAAACATTGAATGATTTTTCGGATAAAGGATATTGGGATGATACATATAAAGCTTTATCATTTTTACAAGAAGATAAAGTGATTGCAAATGTTGCGGCATTTTCACTCCCATTATTAATTAATGGTGAAAAAATAAATGCGGCGGGTATTCAATCAGTAATGACACACCCTAATTTCCGTAGACAAGGGCTAATGACACAATTAATGAGTAAAATGATAGAAGAAATCGATAAGAAATGTGAATGTGCATTATTGTTTACGGAAAAACCTGAACTATATACAGCATTTGGATTTAAAGTTGTGCAGGAATATTTGATGACTATACCATATGATAAAAATATTAATAATAACGATTCACTACTTAAAAAGTTAGATTTCTATAATATAGAGAATAGACAGTTAATACATGAAACTATTGATAGTAGCCAAAGACTTTCAAATAGTTTTTCAACTTTAAACTTCCATCCTTCATTTTATTTGAATATGTATGATTCGGAATGGAATGAGAAATTGTATTATTCAGAGAAACTAGATGCTTTAATCGTTTATGAAGTAGACAATGAAAAGTTGAAATTATTTGGAGTATTTGCGCCAGTACTTCCGGTTTTAGATGAATTATGTGGAGAAATCAATGAAAGGTTTACGGAAATCGAATTTTATTTTTCTCCGGATCAATTAGGGATTGAGGATGTACAGTTTACAGAATTACAGTCTAGCAAGTATTTAATGGTTCGAAGTGATAAAGAGTTAGATTTTAAAGGTTATAAATTTCCAGTATTAGCGGAGTTTTAAATGTCTATATAAATGCTTTATTATGGAGGAGCTATGAATATATCGTATATACCAGAACGTATTGAGCAACTCACTATAATGAATGTACCTGAATACTATAAAATTAATGATAATCATGCGTTTATTGTCCGTTCGAAAGCAGAAACCGATTTTTGGCTTAAAACACATTATGGTTTTGAAGTAATGAATGGTCATGTATTTTATAATGAGATGATGACAGACTTTCAAGCTGAAGTTCAGTTACGTATGAATCCAAATTCAAAATTCGATCAAGCAGGTCTTTTTGTTATGATTTCGGAGAACTGTTGGCTAAAAACATCTTTAGAATATATCCCTGAAGGGCCATCTCACTTAGGTGCTGTCGTAACGAATAATGGATATTCTGACTGGTCAACGCAAGATTATCCAACTGAAGCAGCTAAGCAACAACTGCGTTTTCGAATTATTCGAAAACGCAGTGATTATACAATATATGTGAAAAAGAACCATCAATGGGAACAAATAAGAATCGCTCATTTAATGGAGGATATAGGGAATGAGCCTATTAAAATAGGTTTTTACACGTGTAGTCCTTCTAAAAATAAGGGATTTGAGACTGAGTTTTTAAATTTTACAATTGAAGAAATATAGATGAAAAAACCGTATTCTTTTCATTAAGAATGCGGTTTTTGTATTTACATAATATAAAGCACATTTATTGACCAGAAAGTCATTAATACTTATCATTTAATAATGTTAAATATTAATTTGCATAATATAATAAAAGTAATGAAGAAATTACAAAAAATATCACTTAAATAAGGAGGGATATGAATTATTCAGTGGTAATTTCATGGGAAAAGGAGATTATGTATGAAATCATTTCGTAAGTTATTACAGTATTTAAAACCATACATGTTCTTCGCTATTATTGGACCGCTATTTATGGTACTTGAGGTTGCGATGGACTTAATTCAACCGACTATTATGCAACATATCATTGATGTTGGGATTGCAAATCGGGATTTAAATTATGTAATAAAAATGGGGGTTCTTATGATAGGAGCAGCAGCACTCGGTTTAGTTGGAGGGCTTGGGTGTATGATATATTCTACAAAAGCAGCTGTTAATTTCGCTACTGACATACGAAAAGATGTGTTTGCGAAAATAGAAACATTTTCTAGTAATAATCGTGATTCATTTGGAACAGGTAAATTATTAACGATCGTGACGAATGATATCACTTCCATTCAATCAGCAATGACAATGACATTACGTGTTCTCGTTCGTGGTCCGCTGTTATTTATGGGAAGTATAATTATTGTTTTTGTAACAGCAAGAGAGTTATTTCCAATATTACTTGTAGTTGTTCCGATTTTATTACTTGCGATTATTTTAATTGCAAGCAAAGCAAGTGGTACATTTAAAAAGGTGCAAGAGGCATTGGACAAAGTGAATACAAAGTTACAAGAAAATTTATCTGGTGTACGTGTTATAAAAGCGTATGTAAGACAAAAATATGAAATCGCTCAATTTGGAAGTGTAAATACAAATTTAACGAAGATAAATATTCGAGCTGTGCAACTTATTTCTTTAATGATGCCAATCATTATGCTAGTTGTAAGTGGCGGGATTGTCGCAACATTATGGATTGGTGGAGAAAAAGTATTCAATGGAACGCTTCAAGTAGGAGCGATTTTGGCATTTATTAATTACTTGAATATCATTTTAATGTCACTTATGTCGATTAGCATGGTATTTATTCAAATTGCGCGAGCTTTTCCATCTGCGGATCGTGTACAGCAAGTGTTAAATACCGAGGTTGATATTATAAGCGAAGCGAATGCAATCGAACCTGAGAAAATCGAGGGGAATATCGAATTTAAAAATGTTAGTTATAGCTATACGAAAAATAATGAATACGTTTTAAAAGATATTTCGTTTAGCATACAAAAAGGTGAAAAAGTAGGGATTATTGGATCAACTGGAAGTGGTAAATCTAGCTTAGCGAAACTGTTACCACGTCTATATGATGTGGATCAAGGTGAAATATGTATAGATGGAATAGATGTTAAAACATATGATTTGCAAAAACTCCGTGCTTCAATAGGGTTTGTACCTCAGAAGGCCTTGTTGTTCTCAGGTAGTATAGAAGAGAATTTACGTTATGGTAAAGAAAATGCAACACATGATGAGCTGGAAGTAGCAGCTGCATCAGCTTGTGCGACTGAGTTTATTAATAAGCTGGAAGAATCTTATCAATATAATTTAACACAAGGTGCGACAAATCTATCAGGTGGACAAAAACAACGTGTATCAATTGCAAGGGCACTTGTGAGAAAACCACCGATTCTCATATTAGATGATTCTACATCAGCAGTTGATGCAAAATCAGAGGCTACTATTCAAACAGCTTTAAAAACAAAATATAAAGGCACAACGACTTTATTAATCGCGTCCAAAATTTCTTCCATAATGGATGCGGATAAAATACTTGTATTAGATAATGGTGAATTAGTTGGCAATGGTACACATGAACAATTGTTAGAACGAAGTGAGGTTTATCAGGAAATTTATCTTTCCCAAGGTGGTAATTTGCATAAAGAAGGTGGGGAAGAACATGCGTAATTTTCAAGGGCAATTTGCTAATAAAGGTGGACGAAACACACCAAAGATGGGAAAAGCTAAAAATGCCCAAGGAACTGTAATGCGGATATGGAACTATATGGGCTATCAAAAAGCTGCTCTAATGTTTGTTATATTTCTAGTCGTTGTTACTACTTTACTTGGATTATTAGGTCCCTATTTTATGGGAGTCATTATAGATCAATATATTGTACCGAAAGATTTAAGTGGTACAGCAAGAATGTGTATGTTACTTATCGCGATTTACGGTGTAACTGTACTTTTAACATGGTTACAAACATTTGTCATGATTAACGTTGCATTAAAAACAATTCAAAAAATACGACAAGATATTTTTGAGAAAATCCAAACGCTTTCTTTACGGTTCTTTGATGTGCGTTCTCAAGGTGATTTAATGAGCCGTGTGACAAATGATATAGATAATTTGAACCAAGCTTTGACACAAAGTGTTGTACAAATTATTTCATCAGCATTAACTTTTATAGGTGTAACGATTGCAATGTTCGCCTTAAATTGGATTTTAGCAATTGTAACTTTAATTACAGTACCTATTATGTTTTACGTTACAAAAAAACTAGTTGCATATAGTGGTAAAAACTTTGCGAAGCGTCAAAAAGATTTAGGTGAACTAAATGGATTTATTGAGGAAGCAATTACAGGTGCGGATGTTACAACGTTGTATGGAAAAGAAAAAGAAACTGTACAAAATTTCAATAAAATTAATGAACAGCTAAGAGTTTCAGCTACGAAGGCTGATATATTTTCAGCTTTTATTTTTCCAAGTATGAACTTTATTAATAACTTAGGTATGGGGCTTGTCATTGGGACCGGATCAGTTATGGTCTTAAACGGAATGACAACAGTAGGAGTTATGGCGGCTTTTATTAATTATTCTCGTCAATTCTCAAGGCCGCTAAGTCAATTTGCGACTTTAATGAATACAATTCAAGCGGCAGTTGCTGGTGGAGAACGTGTTTTTGAGATTATGGATGAGGTACCAGAAATTCAAAATAAAAAAGACGCATTCGTTGTACAAAATTTACAAGGGCATGTTGCACTTAAGAATGTTTCATTTGGCTACGCAGAAAATAAAACAATTTTAAAAGAAGTGAGTCTTAAAGCGCAGCCAGGAGAGACAATTGCTTTAGTTGGTCCGACTGGATCAGGGAAAACAACAATCATTAATTTGTTAACTCGCTTTTACGATATACAGCAAGGACAAATTCATATTGATGGAAAAGATATAAAAGATTATGATATTAATTCTTTACGAAGTAAAATAGGAGTAGTTTTACAAGATACGTATTTATTTGCTGGTTCGATTATGGATAATATCCGTTATGGACGCTTAGATGCTACTGATGAAGAAGTTATCACTGCAGCTAAGGCAGCATCTGCACATTCTTTTATTAAGCATTTGCCAAATAAATATGAAACAAAAATTGCTTGAGAAGGATCGAATTTAAGTCAAGGACAAAAACAACTTCTTGCGATTGCACGAGCAATTTTAGCAGATGCAGATATATTAATTCTAGATGAAGCGACATCTAATATTGACACAAGAACAGAATTACAAATACAAGCAGGACTAAATAATTTAATGAGAGGTCGCACAAGTTTTGTGATCGCTCACCGACTTAAAACAATTGAAAAAGCAGATCAAATCCTTGTTATAAAGGATGGAAGAATTTTAGAAAGAGGGGATCATGAGTCTCTCATGGAAGATAAAGGGTTTTATTTTGATCTGTATACGAGTCAGTTTAAAATATAGTAAAAACATTGATATGTTGCGGTTTCTCTTGAGAGGAGAAACCGCATTTTTTGTATTTGTAAATATTACTATTCAAATGGTTTTTCACTACATATTTTAACAGCATCCTCCTGCATTCCAGGCAAAACATGTGAATAGCGATTTAATGTTATGAACATATCTTTATAACTGAATTGTTCACTTACAGTCTTTAGATGTATACCTTGTTTCAAAAGTAGTATAGCATGTGTATAACGTAAAGCATAAAATCGAACTTTAAAATTAAATAAAAAGAGCGCTGTTAAAAGCGCTCTGAGACAAACTATATATTTAGAGAGGAATCAAGATAATATATGGATATTGTTTGAGAATGTTGTAGGTTTTAATTAAAAATAAAGCACACATATAAGTGTGCTTTTATGAACGCTTTAGATTTGTATGACTATATAGTCAACATACAATAAAATATGCTTGTTTGATATAAATGTGTGTCAAATCTATAAAAATATTTTTTAGTGTGTATAAGGAACATTAAATGTTAGTTAGCCAAGTCTTTTGTTTTTATCCCGCATTAACGGGCAACCCAATTGGTGAGGGCTAATAATCATGGGGGGATGAACTAAAACCCAATGATTAAAGTTTCACTTTATTAACGAATTTGTGCAACTGTTAACGCTGCAGAACGAATATCTACTGTACCTATTACTTCAACGGGGACAATTTGAATTAAATCCCCTGGGTTTAAGTTAATTAGAATGACGCCACTTGATACATCGACTTCACCAGTTCCAATAATATTAGAACGGACTGCGGTTCCGGATCCTGCAATAACAGTAGTCGATGAATTTAATGTCAAGAAAAAGCGTGCTGCTTCTGGGGCTACTGGAACGTTATCAAGACTAATCGTTAATGTATAGCTAATTTGATAAATACCAGCTACTTGAATTTTAATACCAGTTCCAGTACTAATTGTATCATTGATTACAGGGACAGTAATGTTAGGATTTGGGCCTGTACTAGGTAATAGTAGTGGTGTAAATAATGTTGCAAATTGAGGTGAAGTAGCATTGAAGGCAAAACCTAGGGCAGGTAGTGTACTAGGTGCTTGTGCTTCACAATTAAAATTAGTGAATTTACGAATGGATGAGCGCATATTTTCACTCCTTTCTTGTATTTAGATTTCGTGAGTATTAACTTCACGTTTTGGACAAGCATAATACAATATATGAAAATTTATAGTAGATAGTGCACAAGCGTTACTATTATGGATAAAGCTATGAATAATAAATACAATATCGAAAAAGCAGTTAGCTAATTTAGCTAACTGCTTAGTAGGTTCTCCAAGAGCAAATAGGCGAAAAAATATTGTGCTATATAAAAGATCACTATAGATAAGTGCTCTTTTTGAGAGTGAGTATAAATTTCTATTATTCTATTTAGTATATGCACTTGTATTATGTAGTTGCTACTAAAATTGATGTAAATTTTTAAAATTAGAGGTTTCTTTTAATGAAACCTCTAAAAAGACAACTAAAGTTACGTTATAGTAAATTCAATTGCGATAGGAGTGCCTCCATCTAGGACTGCTCCTCCTACAATAGTAGCAGCTGTAGTAGTCACACCAGTAATAGTATCACCTGTTTGAATAACACCATTAATATAAAGTGTTAAAAAGGCATAAGAAGCAGGGAATGTTGTTACAGCACCAGTGTCATCAGTGAAGTCTGTGTTAGCAAAAGTTAAATCTGCTCCAGCAGCAGTTCCTGTTGCTGCTGTGCTTACAAATCGTCTTCCAGCTATAAAAGGTTTAACGATAGGCATTTATGTTCACCCCTTTTTGAAAATTAACTCGGACAAGTGTTTTGAAAGTTTTGTCCTGTATCGTATAATATGCTGTGCTTCTACTAAGAGATACGGCTTGTATACTAGTAAATAAGTATAATTATTATGCGTTTTATAAGTTAGGTTCTTATAAGTAATTAAGTGGTTAAGGTTGGATTTTGTATATGGTATGTTTATGTAAAAAAAGAGAGCTCTTTTAGAAAGAGCTCTTAATCAAATTATTATCTTAGTGTTGGAGGGAGACTGGCGGCCTCAGTGACAGATGGTAAAAATAATTTCCGTGGTATTGTAATAAATTCAAGCGCAATTTGCTTTGGATAAAAAAGTATTTGAGTTAAATCTAGAGCATGTATTAATAGTATCATGAAGCTTGTAAGAATGATAAAACTACCCCAAAAGAAACTTTTTGAAGTGTTGCGAAAATCTTTTATTAAAGAAAAGAATGAAAAAAATGCGGTAACAATGAGAATGAAAAATTTATACTTATCAGCCATTGTAATCCTCCTAAAGAACAGTAATTTATATTATACCGTATTTTTCAATATTATTATAAAAAGATTTTAAAGTGAATAATAAAAAAAAATAAAGCCATAACTTAAAACATTAGTTTAGGTTCTATTGTTTGAATTCTTTGTTTTAGAAGGTATATAATCTGAATTTGAAAATTTTCCAAATGAATTACCATTTTTTATTTCTGATCCAACATCAAGTGCTGAATGAAATGGTATGAAAGATTATAGGCTAGTGATACGAGATTAAATAAGAGGAATTTGCGTGCAGCAAGAGTTCTAGCTCAGATTTCTACTAGAGAAAAGTATTTAGTTGGAGTTGGTATGTTAATAAAAAACGGATAGATGTCGAAACTAAATATTCATGACATTAAGGACAAAGATCAGGAAATATAATTTGGTATTCTGGGAATAACCGGAGATCCGTAGTTAAGGTTGCATAGTATTTGTATTTTTTTTCTAATTTTTCAATTGTTGTTAAGTGATGAGAACCTAATCCACGTCGTACACTATGTTGAGAAAGAGTCGGCCCAATTTGTAATTTTCGTTTTTTCATTGGATCGTTCCATGGACTGTAAAAAAATTTAAAAATAAAAGCAGGTTCCATGTAAATGCTATAAGGATAATGCGAACCATGTCTCCCGACTCTATAGTTCCCGTGCGAATTATTGTGAATTAATCTACCGTTAAGATATAGTTGATTTGGATTAGGTTGAATTATTATGCCGTGATAACGTTGTTTAACAAGCGGAGAACTATATCTTGGATTAGTGTAGCCATAAGTCGGTTCATCAATCATCATAATCATTCTTATTGAAAACATATTGCCGCCCATAGTGCTAAGTGATTTAAAAAATTGTTCTTTATTATAACAGCACAGGAATTCTGTCGTATTCAATACCATTTTCCATCCTGTAATTTCTCTTTCAATTTCCATAACTTCTTGATCAACTAAATAAGCATCAAATTCGAGTGATTTTGAGTTTCGTATTTCCCAATTAGGAGCGAATGTTTTACAGATTTCAACTGAACGATCAGTGGATCCACGATTAATAAGAATGCCATGATCAAATAGCTTTGTATGGTGCATTAACCACCATGGAAGTAAATATTCTTCATTGTAAAAATGAGAAATTAAAGTAGTCTTAATCAAAATCACCTCCGTATTTAACCTGCTTCTTATTTAATATGATATGGAAGGAAACCTATTGTTAGAAGGTTTCCTCTTAAAAGTTTTAAACCACATAGGGTATGTGGATGGATTAGTATATAAAGTAGTCTGATTTTTATTTTTTGAATATAAAAAAAGACACTCAATTGAGTGTCAATATAGTATTGCTCTCGCGTATAGGATTGGAGATGTTCCTCAAATACATATTGAGATGGTCTGTAAAGAAGAAACAATCTTCATCTTTAATGTAACATCGACATGGGTGAGTGTAAATTGATAATATATATACGGAAAATTTAGTATAGATGTTTTCTACTATGGATATAGTAAAATTTATTTTTATTACTTAATCACTATCGTAATATTTATCAATTGAGTATTTAGATTGTTTATTATAAAAACAATGAATCATTTTTTTAATCAATTCGTATAATTGTAAGAGAGGCACCTGTTGATCCGCCTCCAACTAAATTCACGACGGATAATATACCAAATAATTGTAGTGAGATTGTATTACCAGCATTTAAATTAGTAATTAAGTTATTACTATAATTTGAAGTGGATAAAGCGGGAGAAAAAATAGAGCCAGGAATTGGCGTAGAAGCGTTTAATAGTAGTCTAGTTCCAGCAAGTAGAGCGGTTGTCGTATTAACTTGATAGGTTAAATGATATCTTCCAGTTACAGGAATTGTAAATACGTCATTTGAAGCGTTAACTGTAAAATTACCGAGACTTTGGTTATTTGCCAGTGGAATGTTTGTTCCTCCTAATACGACTGAAACAGAACCACCTGATGTATTATTAGCGAACATAGAGTTTGTTGTAACGATTGAACCAGTACTCCCGGTAGGTCCAGTACTTCCGGGAGGTCCAGTACTTCCGGTAGGCCCAGTACTCCCGGTAGGTCCAGTACTTCCGGTAGGTCCAGTACTTCCGGTAGGCCCAGTACTCCCGGTAGGTCCAGTACTTCCGATAGGCCCAGTACTTCCGGTAGGTCCAGTACTTCCAGTAGATCCAGTATTCCCGGTAGGCCCCGTAAGCCTGTAAGGGAAAATAATGTCAAGAGCCATTGACATTAGTTCCTTTTTTCTAATTTCATTATTATCTTGAATATAAATCACCTCATCTTTTTAAATAAGAATGTTATAGATTTACTACTTTTTAAATAGAATGATCAATTTATTATATTAATAATAGTGGCTATAGCAACGGTAAAATGTGTAATACATGTAATAATTATTATGAGAAGAAAAGAGAATAGTTATAAAGTTATTCTTTAATGATAAGGTCTAAATGATATGTATGAGTTAAAAAACATGTGGAATGAGGTATTAACTTGAAACGCAATGACAAATTATCATTGAATAAGGGGATGATAGGACCAGAAAATATTGGACCTACATTTCCGATTCTTCCACCAATTTATATTCCAACCGGAGCAACAGGACCAACTGGAATAACGGGACCGACCGGAGCGACAGGGATAACAGGAGCAACCGGAATAACGGGAGCAACCGGAGTAACAGGACCGACT
>NZ_JAKUGE010000081.1:0-14552 GCF_022663795.1 Bacillus cereus group sp. BfR-BA-01349 | reverse complement strand
GATAAGTTGGTTGATGATAGGCTTTTGTGAGACCTGAGCCTACAACTTTGCTAGAGTTGAATCTCTAAATGCCCGTATGGGCGCACATACACTTCAAAATCAAAATCGGATTTTCCAAATAAAACCCGTCGTATTAACACGTTTGAAGCTAAATCTTTTAAGATATTACGCAAACCTTTTACATATTCTTCTTCTCTGTCATAATGCATCTGTTGTCCGCGGTATTTTCCAGATTTATAAACTGCTGGTTCACCTTGGAAATCCATCTTTTCACAAATGGTATTATCAAACCATTCATCAATCCCTTTTATAATTAGATATTCGTTTTTTTGGTCACGTGAAGCTGCTCCACTTTGAACAAAATCATATAACTTTTCGACCTGTATTTTTAATAGTTTGTGCATACGGTGAACACGCTCTACATCGTCATACATGCTTATTAAATCATCAAAGGTGACCTCTTTTTGAGGATTATGCAGTTTTAATAAATAGATATGTTGCTTAAGGTGGTTACGCTGTGCTTGTTCAAAGAATGCATTGTTGGATTCCGATAAACCTTGAATAACCATTGCGAAAACCTCTGCTACTTTATCAACTGGTCCCCGCAGAATGTTTATATTTTTGGTATCAGGATTAGTTGGATCAATGTAGTAAACCGAGGTTGCAGGAATCTTATGTGCTTGTACTAATTTATAAACCTTTTGACATAAATCATTACTTGGTTCAATAACAGTAACACCATTTAAAAATGTTCCTTTTACTTCTTCTGTATCATAATCATTCTTTTTATACGCAATTTCAAACTTATTTATGAAACGCACCATCCAGTGTAAATCTTGATTTATCATAGGAATAATTAAACTTGATGTTTTACCAGAACCAATTGGACCAATAATGATGCCATTTAACGTTCTATCTTTTCCCTTAATCCGGACCATTTCTTTATGCTCAATATGCGGTCCAATTTCTACATCAGGGTATATTCGTTCTTCTTGGCTATTAAACCATTTTTGTAACTTGTGATTTTTATATTCGTATTTTTGTACCCACTTTAATATTTCTTCTCGGTAACGAACAATATGGCCACTATACCAAAGTGTAAACAAGATCATAAAGACTGTAGGTAAAAAGACAAAAATCATAGTGAGTGTGTGAAAATTCCCTGTTAAAACATGACCTATGGCTTCATACTCACCAAAGTTAACATGTTTTGATTTATCCGTAAGATAAGGGATAACCTTTGCATGGATCGGAGCAGTTGCAAACCATAAAAATTGAATATCAACTGCAATATGAGAAACAATTAAAATTATTAATTTCCCATTTTTCACATGCAAAGCAGGAATACGGCTGTAAAACCTAAAACTGAATTCTCCTAAAAGTAAAGAGAAGAACATTAAAATAAGCGGTACATATGTAATTTCTATAGGATAAGACGGTGGTTCAAATGCATAGTAGAGTAACTGGATGTAGTTTACTAAACCGAATCCAAATGAAAGAATAAATCCACTAATCAAGCCGATTGTAGTAAATAACGGTAATCGTTGTTTAAATGTCTGCATATAGGCTCACCTACCTCTTACAGATATAATTGAGCTTTATGCTTAAACTTGAATCGATTATTGAATTCTGGTTGGAATAATTCCTTTGATTTTTCAAAAAAGAATTTTGCTGCGTCTTCAGTTTGTTTTAAATATAAATCAATACTATCTCTATCACAGAGTTGGTTATATTCTTCTTGGGAAAGTACTGCAATATTTACTTCTATTTTTTTATTCGATGCCGTTTCAATAATTACATCATACCAATAGTAATTCGGTTTTCCTGGGATTTGGATATCTTGTAGAGAAACGCTAAACGTTGCGCCCTCTTCTGTCATATGTTTGAGGACTAGTTCAGGGTTTTTAAACGCTTCTCTAGCAGAGAGCACTCCCCCAGTTGTAGTAGTTGCATATTGTAAATCCATTTTAATTTTCCACCTTTCTCCATATGAAATTAAGGCAAGCGACACCCACTGTAAAAACAGCGTGTGTCGCTTGCCTTAATTTCATATGTTCTGATTTGATTGTAGTTTTTTGTGTTTAGTTCAAACGTAATTCTATCACCTTAAATAATAAAAATCAATAAAATTGTATAAAAGTATATAAAAAATAAACGATTGATATAATTCAACAAACTTTCGTCTTTTCGGATGTATGTTATTTGCAGTACGTACCATGATTTGTTCATCCGCGTCGATAGTAACACTTTCGTTTTGGAGCGATAGAAGTAGTACATTGTCATAAGTGTCCATTAAAAGTATATCTCTAGACTTTTTGCGCTTTGGATAGATCACAACAAGTGGCACTCCCTCATCACCTTCTCTTCTTGAAAACACAACATCGTCTAATCTTGCAATCATTCGGTAATCATTTTCATTACCAAAAATAAAGAAGAAATCTTGCATAGCATCTTTATCTCTCCTATACGTTCGTCTAAGACCACCATCTATTGTTTCCTTAAATGTTTGAACTTTTTCAACAAATGCGTAGCGCCAATCGGCATCTCCTACTGTACGTTGAGATAAAGGTAAAAGAATATCTTGTTCAAAGTTTTGATTATCATCTATTCCTAGAATGATATCTGAAATAACATCTCCAGCTTCTTTCAAAGAGCAGATGTGCATATTTAGATTTGGTAGATTCATTAAAAGTTCATGATACTCTCGCATAGAAAATAAGAGATTTTTCATACGTACGTATGGTGGTTCTGCATCTTCTGCAAGGAACATCGACTTGTCATACATAACAAAAACAACAGTTATATTCTCATTATTTTTTTGTGCATATTCAATATACTTCCCCACCTTTTCAACTAAGGTAGCATTGGTTTCTTTGCACATATCCATTTCAATGTAAATATTTTTGTCTTGATATGAAATGTGTTCATCAGGAATTAAGAGTAAACCTGCATCTTTAATTTCTGTTTTCTTTTGTTTTTGATGATATGAGCGAATATCTAGCTCGCACAATATCTTATTCGTATTAGTCTTTTTCGACAATTCTAAAAGTGTTCGTACTAATATTTCACGTGAGCAGAGTGTATGTAGTGAGATTGAAGAAGAATGTCTACGTTTTGAAGATCCTACAGGAATCCTTCCTATTTCTTGAAGGTAATCAACCATTCTATCTTTTAAGGAAAATATTGCACGTCTGGTTATACTATCATCTCTTTTATCAATTTTTTTAGACAGGATAGCACCATATTTTGAAAAACGATTAAGCTTTGTAAACACGCTATCCTCAGAAAAATCTCTACCTTCAAATGCACTATAAAGCTGAGTAATTTGTCGTGTAGTAAGATGCCTTTTGTAATATAAAAATGTGAATACAAATATATCAGCCTCTTTTAAACGAAAAGATTTCTGTGTGCCTTTACTTGTATATTTATACGTTTTAATTTTCATTATATGCAACTCCATAACTCGAATTTATTTTCAATAAATAACAACCATTTCTATATATCTTATTACAGCAAAATTTTCTTGTAAATTATTAAAAGTTTAAACTGAATTTGCGCTAATTTAGATACTAAAACTCGTACGTTGAAGTTTGGATTACTTCTCTTCCAAATAATTCGCTAAAAACGTTGATTTATAAGGTCTTTTAGTTCTTTTCAAATTGTTCGGACGGAAGACATGTTTTAACCGAACAATTTTTAAAGGATAAAGTATACGAATACAATTGTTAGGACGGCCTAACAATTTATTTAAACTATTACATTATGTAAATCCGTTTTACATATACAGAAAATATAATAGATTACTAACTTGTGCATTGTAGATTCTTTTTGTAATCGGTTGTGATTTTAATAAAAAAAGCAGGTCATTTAGACCTGCTTTTTTAACGTTTTTTAAATGGATTTGAAGTTTTAAGAGTGCTAATAATATTATCTTCTTCGGGTTGATTTTGTGTTGGAGTAGCTTCACTAGTCTGACGTTTAAATGCAGAGTTTTTACCACCACTGAATCTTGATGCCCCACCAAATCCTTGGTTTTTATTATAAGGATTGAATGTGTTTTTTTGAACACGATTTGTTGCAAAAGAGATATCTACTTTTTCTTCGTCCTGTTTACGTTGAGCTTCTGCTCTTAATTGCTCTTGTTTTTCAGCCAACTCTTTTCCTTCACGCGCAAGAGATATATAACGTTTAGGCATTGTCATACCAGCAAATATAGTGTAACAAACCGCATATTCATTATCCCAAATTGGATCACCAAATTTACCAGCGATTTCATCTAATCGTTTATACTCTCCTAAGGTATTACGAATTCTATTTTCCGTATTAACATCTTTGAAGAAATCTGCGTTAGAAGGTCTTAAAACGAAACCACCATACATTGTTGCTGTTTCAAATTGATGTTCCGCTGAGAAGAATCCCTCATCTAAGCTTCGCTTAATACTATTTTCAAGTGAATGTAAATCGAATTTAGCAATTCTCGCTTTTCCAATTGTTAAGAAACGTCCTGGAATACTTAATAGTTTTATTAAATCCGATGGGTCATATGTAACGTTATCAGAACCATAGTTCTCTGGGATTATGTTTATTTCATGTAAAGTACTCACTACATTATCGTTCGCAACTTCTTTCCAGTTTACATATCTGTTTTTCAGATCTTTCGTGCCTTTTTGTGACTCAATTATACGTTGCATTTGCGTATTATCATTAACAATTACATTTGCTAAAGGCTTTATATCAGAATTTCCAAATAATCTGTCTTGCTCTCTCATAAATTCATCAATTTCACTTAGTAATACAAGTGCATTGTTAATTTCATCAGGATCACCGGATGGTAAAGAAATAAGCATAGATACTGGGCAAGGGAAAAACTGCTCACGAATTAATTGTAAAACAAGTGAACCCCAACCTGTTCCAACGCCACCACCAGCTCCAAGACAAATTAAGAATTGGTCTACAATTACTTCTCCCTCTTCATTTGTAAATTTTCGACCGAGCTCTTGGGCTAATTTATCAAGGTATCCATTAGCATTAGGGTTAGTTTCAGGGTCAAATAAGTCAGTAACAACAGAAGGTGTACGTGCAGCACCCTTTAAACCATCAAAATGAATACGATCTTCTTTAATAATATTTTGTAAATGCATCATATCTGACTCTGCAAAGTTAACAGCTAATGTTGGATAGCAAGTAGTTCCATTCGAAAACTTGTAACCTGCGAATAAATCAGCCTCTTTATTACCTTTTTGACCAGCACCAATAACTCCCCATCGAATACTAATATCATTTACACTATGGTTAGTTGAATGGATATGTTCTAGTTCATTACTGTTTAATAACATATAAAATTCCTCCCCTATACTTATAAATTACGCATTTCCATTGCTTTTTGTTTAAAACACTCTACTATTTCTACGCCTAAATCCGATAAGGTATAAATCTTAGACCTTCCTACCCTAGTTTCATCAATATATCCTGCACAATAAAAACTATTTACGGTTGCAAAAACAGTCGGTTTACTTAGCTGTATCATTTCTGCCACAGCCGTTTTATTCAGCATTTGCGCTTCACCATTTTCATTGATAAATGCCATTAATACTTGATAGGCACAATCATCATTACCAATTCTTTCTGCAATTTCTGCAATGTTTAACGTATAAAAGTGATCCTTATTCATTGTTTAACTCCCATCTATTTAATTAATTCTTGAGAGTGGAAAAATTCACCTAACCTATTTATATCACACTGGGAATGGTATGTAAACTAAAAGTTAAACTTAAATTTAAACTGTTATTTAAACCGTAAACCACGCTATATATACATATATCTTTCGATTATCTCCATAATTTTAAACCTAAATTTAAACTTAAATTTAAACTGTTATTTATTTTTGTTAAAATTCTTCAATATTTATATAAACCTAATGTCGATATTTAATAATTGAATAGATTCATAGGTATTAAAAATAACATCTTTAAAATTATTAAAATAAAAAAGTAGCAAGTCCATTTTTAGACTTGCTACTTAAATAAACCAAACTTAGAATCTAGTTCAAAGTTTACTTTCCAAATATTTTTTGAAAGAATGATTTTTTTGATTCTGTCTCAATTCGTTCTTGACGTTCTTTTCTTTTTTCTTGAATTAAAGTATCTATAAGATCCTGATTTCTACGTGCCACAATTTGCTCAAGCTCTTGTTTCTCGGTCTTTAGCTCATGCATTTGTTTTACCATTTCCACTTGTAGTTTGATACTTTGATCCAACTTTTCAGTCAAATCTTGAATTAATTCTGTTTGATATTCTACTTTTTTCTCTAGGTTTGTTTTAACCTGGTGTTCTTCTAAAGCTACTGGAAGCTCATCACCATTTAACCAAGAGCGAACTTTCTTATAGCTCCAATTTTGTTCTTGGATCTTCTTCTTAATAGATATAAACTTATTAATGTCATCTTCCGTGTAGCGACGATGCCCACCATTAGTTCTATTTATTTGTAGATTAAACTCTTCCTCGTATACTCTTAATAAGTCATTCGAAAGCCCAGTAAGTTCAGATACTTCTTTCATTTTATATTCATTTTGTTCTTCGTTTGTTTTGTTCTCACTCATAGAAACAACACCTCCTTACAACCAAAAAACTTAGAAAATCTCTTCCATGTTATATTCTACATAGAATGGGCATTATCTTCCTATAGATTACTCTACCATAGAAAAACTAGAAAATCTTAATATAATTCCACTAAAAATCAAGTATTTTTATGTCTATAGATAACATGGTTTATTCATAGTATTCTACATTCTAATATTAGTTCTACTTTCGTGGATCTTCTATATGGTTATCTAATAAAACCTAGATAGAGTAAAATAAGTAAGGACATTGATTTAGCAAGGGTTAACGGGAAGTTAGAACGAACTTATACTAGTTTTAATTCTAATTTTACAACTTTAACTCACAAGTTGTCCCTTCAAGCTTTTCTTCTAAAATCCCGTTCTCGGCCACTAGAAATAAATTTTCTTGAGTGTTATAAATTTGCAAAAACTCAATAAAAAATATAGCGATATATTTAAATGAAATAAATAATAGTATAAGATTTAGCTATTATTAGAAAAAATAGTGTGAATTTCATGTTTATTAAGTGATTCATAGAAGGCAATAATAAATATGAACAGACATACATAAGAACCGAATGACCTATATAGTATGTTGTTGAGCTGTAAATAACTCTTTTGTTTGCATTTAATTAAATACCTAGTTTCTTACTAAGTTTCGAAATCTGTATAAATATTATTATTCAAAATTAGAATGAGTAGATTGTTATAAAATCCTTATTTTAAAGGGTTTTATAACAATCTAGAATTAAGTTATTCGAGATTTACATCCAACTTATTTTGGTTATGGTTTATATCTTGCTTTAACTTTTATTCTAGTAATATTTTTGTATTGATTTTAAAAAACGTATTCGTTGTACAAAAAAAGAGAAAATGAGTTTAATATGGTATATAATTCACGGATTATTAAATCGCTAAAGTTAGAACTTATACGTTCCGGTATTAATTCTATGTTTTTATCTTTTATTTTTCTGTATCATTTCTATGTTTTTTTCTTTGTTTACTATGCTAGTTTATGTTAAATTAGAATTGAAAGTATTGGTCATAATTGTTGTTATATAAGGGTTCTTATTAATATTAGAATGCACATTATCTAGTTTTAATACCACTTTATAACAATTATTATGTTCTACATATGGTTCAATATATTGAGAGGTCTTTCTGTATTTAAGAATAAAAAACTAGAATACTTCTTTTTTCGAAAATAGAACAATAGCATAACTGTATTAAACTTGAAATTGTTATATAAAAAAAAGACGATTTTATAAAAAATCGTCTTGCAAGTACCAAAAAATGCATATATTATTACATTAAAATGCGTCAGATCCTTAACTAGAGTTATAGTTTTGCCGCAATTGATTAAAAATATACATAAAAAAGCAAAAAAAAAGGTCTTTCAGCTTGATGAAATAGCGCCAACTATTTCATCAAGGTTAATCACCAGCAACTACCAAACGCTTATTGATTGAAAGTTATACTTACAATGTTACCTAGATTAAACTTTAGCTTCAAAACCTTTTTTTAATTTGTATAAATTTATAAGATAATTTTACTTTATCTTATAAATTTGTGCAACTGAAAAAGGGGATTTCTTGCGTATTTTGAGCATTGTTTATCTAGGTATATACAAAAACCTTCTAGATGTAAGAAGATTTTTGTATATGTGATATTACAGTGCCTTTTTTTGTGCTCTTTTCGGAAGGAGTTATTTAGAATAATGAGTACACATATTAGTTTTTCTCAGCAGAATTTTAAGGTTTATGGGGTTAAGTTTTTTAATGGACTTTTAAATATTGTAAAACTAGAAAATGAACGCAAAGAATTACCATCCTCAGCATTAGCGACTTATATCTTATTGCACTTTGAATGCAATGATATAGGAATGCTGCCACGTGAATTTCAAATAATGGATCTTGCTAAAAAAAGTGGGATTCCCTACACAACAATTTATACAGGATTTCAAGTTTGCTTGGAGCGTAAGCTCGTAAGAGAAACACCTGTTGGAAATCGTACTGTTTATGAAATTGTAGATTATGCATTGTATAACCACACTGCTGCAGAAACTACAAATATGATAAATATATCGTTATCGTATTTCCGTATTCCATTTTATTTAATTCAAACAACTATACTAAGTAGCCTTGTAAAGGCTCGAGATAATAGAGGAATTATGTTTCTTTTAGAATTAATCAACACATTTTCGAGAAAAATTGGTATGGAACATTATAAGCACAAGATTGAAGATTTCGAGATTACGAGAAAAATGGCTTTTCTAAAGGAAAAGTTGAAGCGTAATGCAAAGAAAGTGCGACAATACATAGAGATTGTAAAGCCTATTATTAAATTTAATGCAGTAGATCCTAAAGATAAGAAACCAAGTGAGTCTCGTATTACACGTGTTAGAAGGCAGGTACAACAAGTTATTATTGAAAAGTTTAATGTCATTTTTTCTTCGAATTGTGTTATTGAAAATGATAAAAAAGAATTACATAGACCTATAGCGAAGTGTAGAAAAGAAGCAGTATCTCGTTTGAAACATATGGGACAAGCGTTAAGAAAAAAAGATAAAGAAAATATAATGACTGCATTTAGACAAGAAATTGTTGATATCGCAATCTATTTACCAACAAAACAAAAACAAAATGAATTATTAATATATGCAATGACTTATGCATTAGATCAAGTTGAATGTTGTATGAAAGAGCAAGAAATATTCTCTATTCCTGCATTTATGCGTGTACAGTTTAGAGATGCCTGGATTTATTTTAAAGAGAAAAGTTTGTCTGTAGGAGAAAGCAGCGATATAAGAACAAATTACCATAGGCAACATGGTGATTATCCAGAATTTATGTAGTATTTTTAAAAAAATATAGACACAGCCCTTGTTAAAAAATCACTAAAAAGCAAGGGTTATTTGGCATGTTCTTTACTTTGAAGACATGCTTTTTTGTTTAGGAACATGTAGCTACGTGCATTTTTACACAAGTATATAAGCTGCTTATGCTATGTTTGAATACGATTCATTACTTGTCAGTATCTTAGTAATATTATTTTAGACTTGTGAATTCTGAGTAATATGGTATTTAACTTCTTATTTTGTGATTTATATGATGTAAGGCTTGTTAGTATTGGGGATATTACGATAGGGAATTTATCTTAATAGCAAGGAACGTATGTAATACAAGGATTTAGAGGTGTTTTTTGAATCTCTTTATAATTAATAATTGTGTTTAGTTATATATATATCCTGTTAATCTTATATAAAATACTTGTGATTATTTATATTTAATTTATTGTAATTTTTTAGATTAAATACATAGCAAAAATAGAGAAAAAGGAGTAAATATATGTTCACACGGATTCGATAAAGGTATTGACTTTTAAAATTCATAGAGGTATTCTTGTATGTGAACAACAATTAACTAAGAGAAATATATAAATTAATAGATTTAATTTTTAGCTAAACGGACACACCGAAGGCACATAACCTGCCATCGGTGTGTCTTTTTTTGTTTAAAAACCATAATCTTTATAAGGAGACGAGAAAAAATGAATGAAATTATTAACGAAAGCAAAGAAAGATTTGAAAAGTATTGTAAAGACAATACAGATTTTGAAACAAAAATAGAATCTCTTATTAATTACTATTTTTTATTAATTGCTGATCAAGCAAATATTTTACAAGATAGAGAATTTGGTAATGAAATTGAAGAAAAGAAATTTAAAAACGATCTTAGAAAATTTGAAACTTTATTCCCAGCTGCAAGTAAAAATGCATTTCTTAAGGGATACCAACTAGGATTAGAGTTTCTAAGACATCCAGAAACAGTAATACCAGATGAGCTATTTACTAAACCTAATTTTGTACAAGATATTCCTTTTGCAATTGTAAATGCTGCAGAATTTAATATTTATGAATTAATTAGAACAGATGAAACCCAGGAATTTAGCGTATTTGCTGTTCGTACTTATGAAGGAATTAAGCCACTTATGGAACAAATATTTAGTGAGATTGCATTATATGGTGCAGAAATGGCTCTTGACCATGAAAGAGAAGAAAAGGGGCTGCAGATAGAAGAAGGGAAAAGAACAACTCTTACAAATGTACCTCTTGATCGTTTATTTTCTATTACTCCATCTATTACTGCAAATGTTGTACATGCAGAAAAACAATGTGAAATTTGGAATTTAAATTGGAATACAAAACTAACTCTAGATAGTCCATTTGTCGAATTAGCACAAGTTACCATTGTATATAAAGAAAGAACGAATATACAAAAGGATCTTCAAGAAGGATTCCTATATGAACAAATTCTATTTGGTAGCATGCCGTTAGAAGAAATTCAAGATCACTTTGAGGTTCGAGTAAAGTACAGTCTTCTTGATAATGCCCCACGTAATTTAGCAGGTTTTGAAATACAAGCACTTCTTACAGAATTACTAAAAAAATTACAAGCTGAAACACAGGTGCCATTTGAAAATATGGTATTACTTTAAAAGTATTTTTCTATAAAGAGGGGATTTTATGACAAAAAAAATCGTTTTGGCTATTAGTGATACTGTATATACGGCATATTTACGTGAAGATTTTATTGGTGCGGGATTTGAAGTAGCTGATAGTGATGTGATGCACATCAAGTACCTAGATGAAATTCTAGATACGGAACAGCCAAATATTCTATGTATTAATGACAAACGATTAAATATTGATGCGGGACATGAAGAGAAACGTGAATTGATTATCTTACAGAAATTAAGGGATATTCGCTTTAATCGGGATATACGTATTGTGGTATTTACAGAGCGTGAAAATGATGATGAGTTTTTGGCGAAACTGATTTATCTAGGTATCTATGACATTTTTAACTCTCGTAAAATTGATATTGATAATAAAGTCATCCCACAGCTGCTACAAGAATCAGATATTAAAAATGTAGTGGAAATTGTAGGAACAAGTCAGGCACCTCAACAAACAAAGTTACCGGAGATTTCTGTTGATGAGCAAGAAGAGGAAGTATCAAGTGAATTAGATGAAAGTGGCAACAGTCAACCTTCCTCTAAATCCAACAAACTATTTAAAAACAAACAAAAGCATAAGTCTGTATCAGAGGAGACGCCAAAAGCACCTATTATAAAAAAACAGTATAAATTGGCTTTTGAGCCAGTATATGAAAAACAAATTGGCATTGCTATTCCAAGAAGAACAATTGTTGTAGCCAGCATGAACAGGAGAAGTGGTGCTACTTTTGTTTCACATCTTTTAGCTGCTTATTTAAATGAACTACAGATTGATGTGAATTATATAGAGAATCTATATGATGATGGCTATACGTATCCGTTACTAAAGGGATATACAGAGGCACCCGAAAACTATCGTAGTGAATTTATGTTGCAACGATATAAGGAGATGCTGCAGAAGGAATCTGATATATTATCAATTCCAAAATGGAAGCAAGGAAGAATAAATTATATTGTAAAGAATCCTATAGTAGATCAAGAGCTGAAAAACGAAACAGAGCAGGACTTCGACCATTTTATTAAGGTTTTATTGGCCAACCAAGAAGCACCTATATCTATTATTGATGCAGGGAGCGATTGGGATAAAGATTTATACCATGAGATATGTGAAATGGCGGATTACATATTCTTTGTAGCGGAACCAGATCTGCATCAATTGCTAAAGATAGCGCATCCTCTTACATCAAAAGAGAGAAAGCTCGTTTCTTACTTAGATTTAGAGAAAACGAGAATTATTGGGAATAAGTTTTCTCCTGCACTTTTAAAGCATGAAGTAGTAGAAGAATGTTTTGGAGACAAGGTATTAACTGCTTTACCACCATATGAGATAGAAGATGTATTTGAATCTCAATTAAATAGTAGTACGTTACTATCTAGTCGGAACTATTATAAAGAGTTAGAAGGAATAATGAAGGAAATAGCAGAGTTATTGCTACCGAACCAATTGTTGAACCAAAAGAAAAGTTCCATTTTAAGTGGATTTCGATTTCGAAAGTCTGAAAGTTAAGGGAGTGTGAAGAGGAATGCAAAAGTTTATTATTGCAGCAAGTATGTTGCTGTTATTTGTAGGTTGTCTATTCTTTGTAACTGATATGGTGATTGGAGATACAACACATACTGATAATAAATCGTCTTTAGAAAGGGGAGGCGAGATAGCTGTGGCTAAGTCTGTAAAAGTAGGTACTCTGCGTGCAGAAGAAGAAATAGCTATTGATCCAGAAAAAGCGAAAAAAGAGTTTGAAAAAGCGTATAACGGTAATGCGGATTTTAAAGATCCTGCTTCAAAACGTAACTTTACTGTCCATGATGTACAGGAGAAACCAGTAATGATTGCTGTCGAAGGTGATGCGGAAGCTGCTAGTTATTTTAAGCAATTTGATGAGAAAAAAGAAACAATAAAGAGTAAAGCAAGAAGCATTATTATCTACGATGCAAATGCAAATGCAAAAGAAAAACAATTAGGTGGAAACGTAAAATAAAGAAAAAGAGTAGGTGCATTAAGAATGCAAAATACAGTAACTACAGCTCTATTCCTTACCCTTTCTTTATTATTAATCAGCCTTTTACCCGAAGGTGTTTTGTATGGAATACAGTTAGTGAAAGCACATAACTTTGCCGCTGATATGGTTGAAATCGCAGAGAATAAGGGAGGATTTCAATATGATTACAATGGAAAAAGGGTGGATTTAATCCCTGGGATAGAGAAAAAAATGAAAGAAGAAAAGATGGATGGTTGGAAGTATGAGTATACAAAGGGACGTATTGATCATAATCAATCCTTTTCTTTTAAGGTGAAGGCAGAACACCAATTCTTCATATTTAAGCTGATTGGGGTAGATGGTATAAAGGCTCCGATATGGGCGAGTAAAGATGGAATGGGACAAGTGTATTTTAAGTGATAAAGATTCTAAGATTTTCACTACAAAAAACTATGCTGAAAAGTATGTTTTTTTTTGCTAGAAAAATATATTTAAAAATAAATATATAAAAATACTTTACAAGCCTATTTTTGTATGGTAATATTTTCCATATAGAACAGCGGTTATAAAAAAACGCTAATTAATAAATTAATATGTTAAAGTATCTGGATTTTATGTTTAAATTCGGTACAATAAAAGAATCTATGAAAAAACTAATATATTTGGAGGAACAAACAATGGCAAACAAATTTTTAAAAACAGCAACAGCACTAACAATTATGGGAACATCTTTATTAGGATCAGGAGCATTTACAGCGAAAGCTGCTGATAACACAGATTCACTAAAATTCAGTGATGTTCCAGCAAATCACTGGTCTACGAAAGCAATTTATGATTTAACAAATCGTAAAGTAGTACAAGGTTACGGAAATAATATCTTTGGTTTTGGTGACAATGTAACTCGTGGGCAAGTTGCTCGTATGATTTATATGTACGTTAAACCCGCAGATGCAGATGCTAGCTTCAAAAATCCTTTTACTGATATTAAAGGGCATTTGTTTGAAAAAGAAATCTTAGCACTTGCTAAAGCGGGACTTGTAAATGGATTTGGTGATGGAAAATATGGTCCAGATGATATTTTAACTCGTGAACAAATGGCACAAGTGCTTACAAATGCTTTTAAATTTAAGGCAACGAAAACAACAAAATTTGCAGATGTTGATAAAAATTCTTGGTCTTACGGTGCAATTAGTGCATTAGAAGAAAATGGGGTTACAATTGGTACAGGAGATAATATGTATTCTCCAAAAATGTTTGTAACACGTGAAGCGTATAGTCAGTTCTTATATAACTCTATTAATGCAGTTGAAAAAGAAACAAAACCAGAAGTGAAGCCAGATCCAAAGCCTGAAACAAAACCAGAGGAAAAACCAGAAGTGAAGCCAGATCCAAAGCCTGAAACAAAACCAGAGGAAAAACCAGAAGTGAAGCCAGACCCAAAACCTGAAACAAAACCA
>NZ_JAKUGE010000080.1:0-14739 GCF_022663795.1 Bacillus cereus group sp. BfR-BA-01349 | reverse complement strand
GTCTAGCATCTAAAATAAAAATTGACGTTTCACGTTGTTTGTTTCGTTTAGTTTTCAAAGTTCAATATCGCGTTTCAGCGACTTTTATAATTTAACATTTCTCGTTAAATTTGTCAACAACTTTTTTCTTTCGTTGCTGACGACGCTTATTAATTTACCACATTAATAATTTAATAGTCAACACTTTTTTAAAAAAATGCCGAAATAATTTTATCTTGGCATGATATAAAGCTTAATAATCACTAATGCTGCTACACCCGGTAGGCCTAATAAACTCGTTATTGCTGCTGTACCCATGTTAATCGGGATATGAAAATCAAAATATGTCCCTACAACATTTACGATAAAAAGCAATGCTATCCCTAAAGTAATATGAAAAATCACCTTACCTATAAAACGTAATGGCTTAGAGGCAACACCAAAAACAAGAAAAATAAATACTAAAGTAAGAATGCCAACAATAATAATTGTAGAATTCATTTTTTCCTCCTTATGAATGACCTATACATCTATTTGTATGGGACAAGACAATAAAAAAGAACAGTTATCATAAGCGACATCTCTTTTATATAAACTAAATAAAACAATACCTCAGCATTTAACAAATAAAATAAAAAGGCCTGCTTAGAAAGCAGAACCCTTTACCATTGTTCCATTTTTACAGGACGACGCTTTGCTTCTTTCAACAAAAAGAAATATTTCGCCTCTGCTATTTTCAAAGAACAAATGACATCTTGAGACGGTTCTACACTTTGTTCGACCATTCTCTTCTGACGTAACCACTCATTCTTCACTTTTTCCAAAAGTACAATTAACTTATCGTCATACTCTTTACGCAATTTACCCTTTTTTTGAAAGAACATTTTTGTTTCTCCTCTTATACTTCTCTGCGACCTTCTAACGCTTTGGATAGTGTCACTTCATCTGCATATTCTAAATCTCCACCAACTGGCAGACCATGTGCAATACGAGTTACTTTAATGCCTGTAGGTTTTAAGAGGCGGGAGATATACATCGCTGTAGCTTCCCCTTCAATATTAGGGTTTGTTGCTAATATCACTTCTTGTACCGTTTCATCATGTAGTCGCTTTAAGAGTTGCGGGATATTAATGTCTTCCGGTCCAATTCCCTCCATAGGAGAAATCGCACCACGTAACACATGATATACACCTTGATACTCTTTCATTTTTTCCATCGCGATTACATCTTTCGGTTCTTGCACGACACAAACAACTGATTGATCTCGATGTGAATCATTACAAATATAACAAGGATCACGATCAGTAATATGTCCGCATACAGAACAGTACGCTAAATCTCGCTTCGCATTTACAAGTGCTTTCGCGAAACCTAACACGTCATCTTCTTTCATATCTAATACGAAAAATGCCAATCGAACCGCTGTTTTCGGTCCGATACCTGGCAACTTCATAAAACTATCGATTAGTTTTGATATTGGTTCTGGATAATGCATGTATCAATATCCTCCTAGAACATTCCACCTGGTAAGTTTAAGCCTTTTGTAAATTTACCCATTGTAGAGTTTGAAAGCTCATCAGCCTTTTTAAGTGCATCATTCGTTGCAGCTAACACTAAGTCTTGTAACATTTCGATATCTTCTGGATCTACAACTTCTTCTTTAATCTTCACTTCAAGAATTTGCTTGTGACCATTTGCGATAACTGTAATCATTCCGCCGCCAGCTGTACCTTCAACTGTTTTTTCACCAAGCTCTTCTTGTGCTTTCGCCATGTCCTTTTGCATCTTTTGCATTTGTTTCATCATGTTATTCATATTTCCCATTCCGCCACGCATCATAATTAATTCCTCCTAATTATTATTACTCTTTTATTTCAATGAGTTCTTGCCCTACTAATTTCACTGCCTCTTCTATAAGAGGGTCTTCCCTTTTCTCTGGGCTTTCTTCAGACTCTCCACCTTCACGTTGTAAAAAGTCTTCACGGATTTTACCCCATTCACTTTTTGGAATGGCAATCATATTTAACCTTTTACTTAGCAATTCAAATAAAGCTTGTTCTACTGTATCCATAGCTTCTCGATTTTCGCTCGCCATCTTACAATGAATCTCATATTGAAATGCTAAAACGTAAGTGTCATCTGAAGCTGCCACTGGTTCGCTATTTTCTAGTAAAACAGCAAACGCTACTTTGTTATATGATTTGAGTCTTCCTAACAACTCACCCCATACAGCTTTTAATTGTTCTAAATCTTGACGCTTCGCTTGTTTTAATACTTCATTTACACGTCCGACAGGAATCTTCATACTTCCTGTTCTTACCGGCTTTGGTGTTGCACGTGTCTCTCTTACTTCCTGTTGTACACCAGCTGGCACACCGTTCTTTTTAACTTGCTCTAACTCTTTCTCCAGTTGCTGCATCCTGTTCATAATTGCTTGCAAACGATCTGTACCATTTGCTTGCATCATAAACTGTTGACACAATTGCACCATAACAACTTCTAAGAAAATACGCGGATGATTTGTCCACTTCATTTCCTGTTGTCCCTTACTAAGGGTATGAATAATCTCATAGATCACTTCCGGTTGCATTTCTTCACTCAACTTACGGAATTGATCATCTACAATTACTCGTTCCAACATATGTTCTAGTTGCGGTGAAGTTTGATATAAAAGCATATCACGATAATAGTAAATGAAATCCTCCATAAAACGAACTGGATCCTTCCCTTTACTCATCATTTCATCTATGATTTGCAATGCTCTTGATACATCATTTTCACGTATGCATTCTACTAAATTGCCTAAGTATTGCTGAGAAACAGATCCTGTTACGGCCAATACATCTTCTGTCGTAACGGTCTCATCACTATAAGATATAGCCTGATCAATAAGACTAAGTGCGTCACGCATACCACCTTCAGCAGCACGCGCAACAATTTGTAATGCCTCATCTTCCACTTGCGTACCTTCATTTGTCACGACCGTTGATAATCTCTCAACAATATCATTCACTGATATTTTTCGGAATTCAAAACGCTGACAACGTGAAATAATTGTAGGCGGGATCTTATGAGGTTCTGTTGTCGCCAAAATAAAGATAACATGTCCTGGCGGCTCTTCTAAGGTTTTTAAAAGCGCATTGAATGCACCCATAGAAAGCATGTGAACTTCATCAATAATGTATACTTTATATTCTACAGCACTTGGAGCATATTTTACTTTATCTCTAATATCTCGAATTTCATCTACACCGTTATTTGAAGCCGCATCAATTTCTAATACATCTGAAATGGATCCTTGTGTAATTCCTAAACAAGAAGGACATTCATTACAAGGTTCAGCTACCGGAGCATGTTCACAGTTAATTGCTTTTGCAAATACTTTTGCAATTGTCGTTTTTCCCGTTCCCCTCGGGCCAGAAAATAAATAAGCATGTGAAACTTTCTCTTGAAGAAGGGCATTTTGCAACGTTTTTGTTACGTGCTTTTGACCGACTACATCTTCGAACTTTTGCGGTCTCCATGTTCGGTATAACGCTTGGTATGACACGAAAATACGGCCTCCCTCAAAGGTTATTATCTCATTTATTATAACCCATTCTGTTTATAGATTCCAAAAGTTATTTTCTATACAAAAAACTCACCTTTGTATTAAGGTGAGTTTTGTATACATATATAACTGCCGTGCACCCTCCGTCGATTACGTACCATAAGCGTTACTCAAGCAGTTAGCTCGGTTCAGGCACTCCTGCGGCACACGAGAAGACCCGCTTATTGCTGCTTCCTTCCGGACCTGACAAGGTTCACGGGGTCCCGTTGCGCAGGACCCAAACGTCAACACCACTTACTTAAGGCAGACCTTACAGCAACATAACCTCGAGAGGGGATTCGGCCTCGCTAGAGCGGATTGCGAGTATAGGGCACCGCTACCTCCCCGCTTAGCACGGCAAAGGTAAAACCAATATTCGGTTGCCTTCATTAAAGGCATTATCAGTATAACTTGTTTCTTTATAAAATGCAAATACGTTAGTTCCCAGTATTCTTCTCTAATTTTTTTATTGCTTTTCTTTTTTTACGAAGTTCTCTAAAAAAGCTTGTTAACAACGTACCGCATTCTTCCTCTAGTACACCAGATACTACTTCACATTGATGATTGAAGCGTTCATCCGTTAAAAGATTCATCAATGTCCCTGCACATCCGCCCTTAGGATCACTTGCACCATATACAACTCGCTTCACTCGTGATAAAACAATTCCACCCGCACACATTGGACAAGGTTCTAATGTTACATACAATGTTGCATCTTCTAAACGCCATGTCCCTAATTTTTTACATGCCTCATCTATCGCTAGCAACTCAGCATGAGCTATTGATCTCTGCTCAGTTTCCCTTAAATTATGGGCAACACTAATTACCTCACCATTTAACACTATAACTGCTCCAATTGGTACTTCCTGTATTTCCTCTGCCTTTTTAGCTTCTTCTATCGCTAATTGCATAAAATAAATATCTTGATCTTGTTCCATAACATAGTCCTTTCATTACAAATAAAGTACACTTATTTTCCATTTACTACACAGGGGATAACTTTTACAAATTCAATCCACCCTAAAAGAAAAAAGAGAGGGGATTACATATGAAAAATACCGCCTTGCTCATTATCGATATGATTAATGACTTTCAATTTTCCCACGGACCCATTCTAGCTAAAAAATGTGAAATTATAACAAACCCTATTTTACAATTAAAGAAAAAAATGAAATCCTTCGGCTGTCCTATAATTTACGTTAATGACCATTATCAACTTTGGAGATCTGATATCGACCAACTTATTACTCATTGTACAAATGAATATAGCAAAAACATAATCCATAAGATTGCTCCAAGTTCTGATGATTACATTTTTATTAAACCACATTATTCCGCTTTTTATGAAACACCTTTAAATTCATTACTAGGTTATTTAAAAATAGAAAATCTAATATTAACAGGGGTTGCCGGAAATATATGTATCCTATTTACAGCTAATGATGCTCATATGAGAAATTATACATTGTATGTACCAGAGGATTGTATCGCCTCTAACAACGACCAAGATAATATACATGCTTTAAAAATAATGGAAACTACATTGAAAGCAACTATAACATCATCAACCAAAATAAAATTTAATTAATACATATATCTATTTTCTAACTTTTTATATCAAATTAACCCGCTCGCTTCCCTCTTGTGCTACAATAATTCTGTTTTGTGTTTTTAGTAGTCACGGTAAATCACTGATTGAAAGGAGGAAACAGCGTGACCGGAGTACCATTTATCACGGTTGAAGGACCAATTGGTGTTGGAAAAACTTCACTTGCGAAGGAAATTTCAACTCACATGCAACTCCACTTACTAAAAGAGATTGTTGATGAAAATCCCTTTTTAGGAAAGTTCTATGAAGACATCGACGAATGGAGTTTTCAAACAGAGATGTTCTTTCTTTGTAATAGATACAAACAATTAGAAGACATTAACATAAAGTATTTGAATCAAAGGAAACCAGTAGTAGCGGATTACCATATCTTTAAAAATTTAATTTTTGCATCCCGCACATTAAAAGACTCTCAATATGACAAATACATGCAAATTTATCGTATCCTTACACAAGATATGCCTGTGCCAAATGTCATTGTTTATTTAACAGCTAGCCTAGAAACATTGCAAAAACGAATCGCCATGCGCGGAAGAGAATTTGAAAAAAACATGGATCCAAATTACTTACTACAGCTCACAAAAGATTATGAAACAGCAATGGATGCTTTTAAAAAAGATCATCCGGAAATACCAGTATTGAAATTTAATGGAGACGATATGGATTTTGTAAAAAATCCTGATGATTTAAACGTCATCCTATCTGCCCTTCAAAATACTCTCTTAAAGGAGTCGAAATAATAATGAATTTAAGGCAAAAATATGATATACCTAATGACGCAGTAATCACTATCGCCGGAACGGTAGGTGTGGGTAAATCAACTATGACAACTGCATTAGCTAATGCTTTAGGTTATCGCACATCATTTGAAAAAGTAGATTCCAATCCATACTTGGACAAGTTCTATGCGGACTTCACTCGCTGGAGCTTCCACCTACAAGTGTACTTTTTAGCAGAACGATTTAAGGAACAAAAAAGAATTTTTGAATATGGTGGCGGTTTTGTTCAAGATCGTTCCATTTACGAAGACACTGGAATTTTCGCAAAGATGCATCATGAAAAAGGAACAATGACGGAAACTGATTATGAAACATACAAAGGTTTATTTGACGCTATGGTCATGACTCCTTACTTCCCTCATCCAGACTTATTAATTTACTTAGAAGGTTCTTTCGATGATATTGTCGATCGTATTCAAGAACGCGGGCGCCCAATGGAACAGCAAACACCAATTGAGTACTGGAAAGAAATGCATGGACGTTATGAAAACTGGATTAACAACTTTAATTCATGCCCTGTATTACGCTTAAATATTAATGAGTACGATATTTTAAAAGATGGTGATTCAATCGAACCAATCATTAAAAAAATTGGCCATTTTTTAAAACAAACACGTAAACTTGTAAAATAAAAAACCCGTGCATATGCACGGGTTTTCCTATTAAATTACTTCTTCTTTGTTGGAGCAATAATTTCACTCTCAGGTTTTCCTGCGTTAATGCGCTGACGAACAGTACTTGTACCAATATCGTATGCTTCAGCAATTTCTTTAACAGTCATTTCTTTCCCGTTAATTACTGCCGTTAATACTTTACCTGTACGTTTTGGAGCCGCCGCTTTCTTTACAGCTGCTTTTTTAACTTGTTTTGGCGCCTCTACTTTACTCGTAGCTTGTTTTACATCACAAGTACAACCACAAAGTTTACGGAATGTATCATCACTAATAATGCGTGATACGTTTGCACCACTGTTTAAAATTCTATTGTTCTTACAGACAGGACATTGTACATAATATAAAGTTTTTCCATCTAAAGGAAACGTTTGTATAATAAGATCCATGTTGACTCCTTTCATATCTATGAAGATAATCATCGGAATATGAGTGTGTAATAAGGACAAAATTACCTTACACCATACTTTATGATTGGTTTTAAAATAAAAACTCGTTACGTGTTGGTAACGAGTTCTCCAATCTCCACTTATATGCGCTGTTGTCAATTATATCTGGAGGAGGTAGAGGGATTCGAACCCCCGCGCGACTCTCGCCGCCTGTCGGTTTTCAAGACCGATCCCTTCAGCCAGACTTGGGTATACCTCCATATTGACATCAAATATAATATCAAAAGAAAAACAGTTAGTCAACCCTACTAAAATAAATTATGAGGAAAGGAAAATTTTACTTTCCCCTTCCTACATTACAGTACTGACAACGCTCATAATTACCAATCACTCATACCGATGAATGTTTAAATTTACTTAATAACTGTTTTTCCTCCCATATAAGGGCGAAGAACTTCTGGAATTATAATTGTACCATCTTCTTGTTGGTAGTTCTCTAAAATAGCTGCAACCGTACGTCCGATTGCAAGACCAGATCCATTTAATGTATGAACATGTTCTGGTTTTCCATTTGGCTCACGGCGGAAACGGATATTTGCACGTCTCGCTTGGAAAGCTTCAAAATTACTACAAGAAGAAATTTCACGATATGTGCCATAGCTTGGAATCCATACTTCAATATCGTATTTCTTCGCTGCTGTAAATCCTAAATCGCCTGTGCACATGCTCATAACGCGATATGGCAACTCTAATAATTGTAACACGCGTTCTGCATCATTTGTTAATTTTTCTAATTCTTCATAAGAATCTTCTGGTTTTACGAACTTCACAAGCTCTACTTTATTGAACTGATGCTGGCGAATTAAGCCACGTGTATCACGACCAGCTGAACCTGCTTCAGAACGGAAGCAAGAGCTAAATGCAGCATATCTTATAGGCAATTGCTCTTTATTTAAAATCTCATCACGATGCATATTCGTTACAGGTACTTCAGCTGTTGGAATTAAGAAGTAATCTTCACTTTCAATACGGAATGCATCTTCTTCAAACTTTGGAAGTTGTCCTGTTCCCGTCATACTTGCACGGTTTACCATATATGGAGGTAATACTTCTTCATATCCATGCTCATCAGTATGAAGATCAAGCATAAAGCTAATTAAAGCACGCTCTAATCTTGCACCAGCACCTTTGTAAAATACGAAGCGGCTTCCTGTTACTTTCCCAGCGCGTTCAAAATCTAAAATTCCTAAATCAGTAGCAAGATCCCAATGTGGTTTTGGCTCAAAAGTAAATTCTTTCACTTCTCCCCAAGTACGTGCTACTACATTATCATCCTCTGTTTCACCAACTGGAGCAGATTCATGAGGGATATTTGGAATAGATAACATTAATCTTTCTAAGTCTTCTTCAACTGTACGAAGTTCGTTATCAAGATCCTTTACTTTTTCTCCAACCTCACGCATTTCTAAAATTAGAGCTTCTGCATCTTTCTTTTCGCGCTTTAATACAGAAATTTGTTGAGATACTTCGTTACGTTTACTTTTTAATTCTTCTGTCTGAACAAGTAGTTCTCTTCTTCTCGTATCAAGTTCTTCAAAACGGCCGAAATCAGTTAAATCTTCGCCTCTATGCTGTAATTTCGCTTTTACTTCTTCAAAGTTTGTACGTAAAAATTTAATATCAAGCATTATATACTCCTCCTTTTATTTTATAAAACACAAAAAACTCCCGTCCCTATATAAAGGGACGGGAGTTAACCCGCGTTGCCACCCTAGTTGAAAGCATTACCGCTTTCCTCTCAAGTAGAAATAACGGCTCTTCACCGGGAATGCTTACTAATCCAAAAGATATTCCACATTCCATTCCAGGATGGATTCACAAACTGTTTCTATCGATTTCCACCAACCATCGACTCTCTATAAGAAACGACATTTGTTACTATTTCCTATCAACACGCTTATTTTATAAAATTGTTACCATCAATTTACTATAATCTTATACAAGTTGCAAGTTACTTATACAACTTTTTTCATTTTCGCTTCTTTTACCATTTCAACAAAGTATGCTGTCACACGATGATCATCTGTTAATTCCGGATGGAATGAAGCAGCTAAAAACTGATCTTGTCTTACCGCTACCATTCGGTCACCATGCTTAGAAAGCACTTCAACATTATCAGCTACTTCTACAACATACGGCGCACGGATAAATACACCAATGAAGTCTTCACCCACGCCTTCAATTGAAAGCGCAGCTTCAAAACTATCCTTTTGGCGTCCGAACGCATTGCGCTCAACTGTAATATCCATAGCACCAATATGTGCTTCTTCATAGCCAATAAGTGTTTTTGCAAGAAGAATCATCCCTGCACACGTACCAAACATTGGTTTACCAGACTTTGCAAATGTACGAAGTGGTTCCATGAAAGCATACTTATCAATAAGACGGCGCATTGTTGTACTTTCACCGCCTGGTAAAATAAGACCATCAATCTCTTCAAGTTGCTCTATACGCTTTACAACAACAGCTTCTGCACCACTTGCTTCAACTGATTTTATATGCTCACGAACTGCACCTTGAAGACCTAGTACACCTATTTTCACCATTTTAAAGTTCTCCTTTAATTACCATCCACGCTCTTGCATGCGTTGTTCTGGTAATAACGTTGAAATTTCGACACCCTTCATTGCATTACCTAATCCTTTAGAAAGGCTTGCAATTAGTTCGTAATCTTCATAATGAGTCGTTGCTTCAACGATTGCACGTGCAAATTTCTCTGGGTTTTCTGATTTGAAGATACCAGATCCAACAAATACCCCATCAGCACCAAGTTGCATCATTAATGCTGCATCTGCTGGTGTTGCTACACCACCTGCCGCAAAGTTTACAACTGGTAAGCGACCAAGACGTTTAATTTCAAGTAATACTTCGTAAGGAGCGCCAGTATTTTTTGCATATGTCATTAACTCATCTTCACGTAGACTCGCAATTTGACGGATTTCTGCATTGACTTGGCGCATATGACGCACTGCCTCTACAATGTTTCCTGTTCCCGGTTCACCTTTTGTACGAAGCATAGATGCACCTTCTGCAATACGACGTGCAGCTTCTCCGATATCACGGCAACCACATACAAATGGAACTGTGTAATCACGTTTATTTAAATGGTATACTTCATCAGCAGGAGTTAATACTTCACTCTCATCGATATAGTCTACCCCTAATGATTCTAATACACGTGCTTCTACAAGGTGACCGATACGGCATTTTGCCATAACCGGAATTGACACCGCACCCATAACTTCTTCAACAATTGTTGGGTCTGCCATACGAGAAACGCCACCTGCTGCACGAATATCTGCTGGTACACGCTCTAATGCCATAACGGCAACTGCGCCTGCCTCTTCTGCAATTTTTGCTTGTTCAGCGTTAACTACGTCCATAATAACGCCGCCTTTTTGCATTTCTGCCATTCCACGTTTTACACGTTCTGTCCCTGTTACATTTGTCATGTACAAAAACCCCCCTAGGTGAATTGCTTTCCCCCGTTAAAGGCGAAAATTAAGAATACTCTTACATTCTACCACTAACTATCAGATGCTTGTCTACTACTTTTTCATAAAGTCGGTATGAAAAATAGGAATAAAAAAAGCTCCTATCATGAGGAGCTTTTAAAACCAACCTTTTACTGTATCAACAGCACTATTCCACATGCCACTAAAGAATGAACCAATTCCGCGCATAGCACGAGTAAACCAGTTTGCTTCTTCTACTTCAGATGTTGTTACAAGATCAACTTGCAGTGACTTACCAGTTAAAAATCCAGGGTCGTTTGTATCTTTTGGCGTAATTACCATTTGACCAAGCGCAGCCCCCTTTTTAATAGGTGCTTCTTGTCCCTTACTTGATTCTTTTAATTCCGTTTTATAAACATCTTTACTTCCTTTTGGCACTGGAAGTGAAATAGCTTGTTTCGTTTGTACTGCTACATCTTTATCTTTCGCATTTTCTACTCGTACTGTTTCTTGTCCTTTTACTGAAGAACCTTTTTTATACATTTGTTTTACTTCAAAGTTAGCAAACCCATAATCATATAGCTTCTTTGTTTCATCAAAACGTGCTGTATGAGAACTTGTTTTAATAACTACAGAAATAAAACGCATTCCGTTTCTTTCAACCGTACCAGTGAAGCAATCTCCTGCTTCTGGAGTTGAGCCTGTTTTTAGGCCGTCTACGCCATCATATTCTTTAACTAAGCCCTTTAACATCCAGTTCCAGTTCGACATTGCAAACTTCTCTTTTTCTGGACGGAATTCTTTTTTAGGGATTTTTGCTGTATCTAACACTTTTGGATAATCTTTAATTAAATGTTGTGCTAAAGTTGCAACATCCTTTGCAGACATTTTATTTTCTTCATCCGCTGTTGTTCCTTCAGGATGCATTCCCTTTAAATCTTTATTCGTTAAACCTGTAGAATTGACAAATTTATAATTTTTCAACCCTAGTTCTTTCGATTTATCATTCATCATTTTTACGAAGTCTACTTCTTTACCTGCAATTGCTTCTGCTAATGCAATTGTTGCACCATTTGCAGAAAAGATTGCCATTGCCTCGTATAACTCTTTTACTGTATAAGAGCCACCATTTTCTAATGCAACATTTGATAATGAAGCATCTTGTGAAACCTTATATGCATATTCAGAAACCTTAATTTTCTGGTCCCACTTAAGTTTTCCTTTATCCACTGCTTCGTGAACTAAATATTCACTCATCATCTTTGTCATACTAGCAATGGATAATAATTCATCTGCATTCTTTTGATATAAAATTTTCCCAGAATTCGCTTCTACTAAAATTGCCGCACCTGCTTCAATGTTTAAAGCGGCTCCTGTTTCAGCTGATGCATTGCTATATGGCATAAAAATGCTACAAGCTAGTGTAAGCACTGTTACCAAAGCAATGAATCTTTTGCAAAACATACCTTTCACTTTTGCTACCCCCAATATCTATGTACTCACATAACCGTTATTCTAACATAATCAAAAAAAATAGACAGAGATATCAAATCTCTGTCTATTTGTATATAAGACATTATAATGAGTAGTTTGGAGCCTCTTTTGTAATTTGTACGTGATGAGGATGACTTTCACGTAAGCCAGCACCTGACATACGAATGAATTGTGCATTTTCGCGTAAGAATTCTAAATCCTGTGCTCCGCAATATCCCATACCTGCACGTAAGCCACCAACTAATTGGTGAACTGTATCTGCTAAAGGTCCTTTATATGGTACTCGTCCTTCAATACCTTCTGGGACAAGTTTTTTATTGCCTTCTTGGAAGTAACGATCTTTACTTCCTTTTTCCATTGCACCGACAGAACCCATACCACGATACACTTTAAATTGACGACCTTGGTAAATTTCAGTTTCTCCAGGGCTTTCTGCAACACCTGCAAACATGCTACCTAGCATAACAACATGTGCTCCTGCCGCTAAAGCTTTCACCATATCACCAGAGTACTTAATACCGCCATCAGCAATAACTGGAATACCGTGTTTACGAGCTTCTGTTGCACAATCATAAACCGCAGTTAATTGTGGTACACCAACACCGGCTACAACGCGTGTTGTACAAATAGAACCTGGTCCAATACCAACTTTAACTACGTTTGCACCAGCTTCAATTAGTGCTTTCGTTGCTTCAGCAGTAGCAACATTTCCAGCGATAATATTTAGTGATGGATATTTAGCACGAACTTCTTTTACCTTATCAATAACACCTTTAGAATGCCCATGTGCTGTATCAAGTACAATTGCATCTACACTAGCTTTTACTAATGCATCGATGCGAAGCATAGCATCCGCTGTTACACCAACTGCTGCTCCAACTAATAAGCGTCCTTGCTTATCTTTAGCAGAGTTTGGGAATTCAATTACTTTTTCAATATCTTTTATTGTAATAAGCCCTTGTAATACACCGTTATTATCAACAAGAGGGAGTTTTTCAATTTTATACTTTTGTAGGATCTTTTCAGCTTCTTCCAGTGTAGTACCAACTGGAGCTGTAATTAATTGTTCTTTTGTCATTACGTCAGAAATTTTGATTGAGTAGTCTTGGATGAAGCGCATATCACGGTTTGTAATAATACCAACTAATTTTCGCTCATCTAAATTATTTACAACCGGTACACCTGAGATACGATATTTTCCCATAAGATGTTCTGCATCATATACTTGATGTTCTGGAGTTAAGAAGAAAGGATCTGAAATAACGCCGCTTTCAGAGCGCTTTACTTTATCAACTTGCTCTGCTTGTTGCTCAATAGACATATTCTTATGAATAATTCCTAAACCACCCTGGCGAGCCATTGCAATAGCCATGTCAGCTTCAGTTACTGTATCCATTCCTGCACTAATTAACGGGATGTTTAGCTGTAAGCTTTCAGATAAAACTGTTTTAACACTTACTTCTCTTGGTAATATATCTGACCTAGCTGGTACAAGTAATACATCATCAAAAGTCAAACCTTCTTTAACAAATTTAGATTCCCACATAATTGTTCCCCCTATGATACCAGAAATTATTATTAGTAGCTTATCAATTGGTTAAAATACTGTCAAGGACGTATATATATATGTTAGAATTTTTAGACAATAAAAGGAGCGTAATATATGCATCAAACATCTTGTACTTGGCAGCAATTAAGTTTCTTTTTTTCATCTCAAAACGTACAACGTTATCTTGCCCGTTGTTACGAAAAATCCTCTATTCAGGATGCCGAAAAAAAGTTTTGAAAATTGTTATCCCTTTATTTATTACTTAGAACACGGGAAAAATTATTATGAATTATATAAGACAGCTCCATTTTCCATTCAACCAATGTTGTTATTTTATGGAATTAGTCAACTTTTTAAAGCATGCCTACTAACTATTGACCCTAACTATCCTGAATCCACTACTATTTTAGCTCATGGCGTTACAACTCGCAAACGAAAAAAACAAGGGTATCAATTTTTAGAAGATGAGGTGAAGATACAAAAAAACGGATTCTTTACTCATGTTGCAGAACAACTGTTTCACATGAAACACTTAGAAGCAGAAAAATTTAACATGTTAGAACTAATGGGAAATATTCCAGAATTACAAAATTTATTTCGTTATAGTCAAAAAGAATCAACTTTATATAAAATCGATTCAACAATTAAAAATGAGCTCTCCTTTTCAGTCAACCTACTAGATCGATTACATATGACTAAAGAGAGATTTTCTCGTTACATTGAAACATCTTGTAAGCATTTATCAATACAGCACGTACCTGAGAAGACTAATGAATCGAATTTACTTTTTACGGCGCCCATTCAATCATGGAATCCTATGTACAGTACTCCTTTATACTATGAACATCTTACTAATACTTATTATTTGCCACTTACGACTGATCCTAGAAATCCTAAGCCAATATTACCTGAACTCCTCATTCATTATTTATTGCTCTATAATTTAAGCATGATTTCTAGGTATGAAACAGATTGGTGGTATGACTTACTTGGCAGTTATGGTTCTGAAGATTATCCATTTATTTATCAATTTCTAAGTATTTCTGCTCAAAAAATCCCTTACTATATTTCAAACGGCGCTAGAGAGCTTAACTTCCGTGTTCGGTATGGGAACGGGTGTGACCTCTCTGCCATCATCACCAAACTATTGAAGGCATATTCCTTC
>NZ_JAKUGE010000079.1:0-15135 GCF_022663795.1 Bacillus cereus group sp. BfR-BA-01349 | reverse complement strand
TAAAAAAATCCCCTCCAGATAAAACAGTATTGAGTCCATCATATCAGATGGACTCTTTTTTTACTGTCTACCTATAGGGGATAATACCAAATTCGCTCTTTTTTCTGTATTTAAACTTATTTCACTATATTGGATCTCCCACTATCTAATACTCTATTTGCTGGTACACTGGATATTTCAACCACTGTATTCATACTCTTATCAGTCAGTTCAATGAGTTCGTTTTCATGTTTTATTTTATTTATGGCATTTATCCAAGCTTGTCCGGTGCTCGGTTTTTTCGCTACTAATTTCAGTCCAGTTTCCATTCCTACAACTTTAATATTTTCGAAGTTAACAAACGAAATTTCATTTTCTTTTCCAGCAGAGTATAAAGAAATTCCGGTACCTTTATTCGTTTCCGTCCAATTGATAATATTTATATCTTTTATTTGTGTTTTGTTCCAAGTGTTATAATATTTATTTTTACCGTCTAAATAAATAACTTCAGAGTTAAATTTAGGATCGTCAATAGTTATATACGCTCCTTCAATGGATGCGTTTTTCTCTAGTTCTAAAACTCTAAAGTTTCCCTCAACTACAAATTGGGATCCGTAACCAAATAATAATTTCACACCTTTTTTAACAATGATTGGTGACGTGATTTTATACTTTTTATCATCAAGCAATACAGTTTTAATTTTACTAGACTCTGCTTTATTAATAGCAGATTGTATTTTTATTGAATCATTTTCCCCTTTAAAGTTTTCTACATACAAGTTAGTACTTTTAGCTGCATAGTCTTTTTTGTTGTATTGATAAAAAGCAAAAATAATTAAAACTATACCCATGAGTAAAACAATTATTTTCTTCATCGTACTCACCCCATATCGATTAATCTATGGCTTTTATATTCAGGTTATTATTATTTTGCTTTGTATTTCAGATTACCATTGCTGCTTTGTCTATTAATCCCTTCCTCTATCCTTAATAAGCTCTTACTGGCGATATAAGATGTACTGCTGCAGATTGCTCTCCTGCTTCAATCAATATCGGTCTCATAGAACCGCCAAAGCTTAAAGTAATCGTTTCTTCTTTTATTGCTCTTAAAGCATCAACCATAAAACGCCCATCGAAAGATATATTTAATTGTTTTTCACCTTGAATTGCATCTATTTGTTGCGTTTCGGATATTTGCCCAATTTGAGAAGCGTTTGAAGAAATTTTAATTGTGGATTCGTTTATGATTTCTAAGTTAACATTGTTATTGGCCCATTCACTTGCTAATAAACTTGATCGGTCTACACCTTGTAATATCTTTTTTCTATCTACGTTAATAATCGTTTTAAAATCATTTGGAATAAGGTTAGAAATATTAGGATATTTCCCTTCAATTAGTCTTGAATATAATGTAGTTGTTCCGAGCGTAAATATAATATGACTCTCTGAAAGGTAGATATATACGAATTCCGAATTGCTGTTCATTAATTTTAGAAGTTCACTAATGGTTGCGCTTGGTACAATACAATTTGCTTTTACATCTGAGGAAAGTAATGTTTCGCGTATCGCTAGTCTATGTGAGTCAGTTGCAGCACAAATTAACTTATTATTAGATAACTCTATATGCACCCCAGTAAGAACAGGTCTAGATTCATTTTTTGCTACCGCAAAGACTGTTTGTTTAAATACTTCAATCAATTGCTCTGTCTCTACTTTGATTTCTGCATGATTGTCTATAAGCGGTACATTCGGAAACTCATCTGCAGGAAATCCATTTAAACTTAATGTGATTTCTTCTGATTGTATCTTAATAATTTGCTCATTCTTACTTTTTATTGCTATATCACTTGGCATTTTCTTTATTATTTCAATGAAATACTTTGCAGGTACAACAATAGTTCCTGCCTTTAAAATAGTTGCAATCTTTTCGTCTTCAATTAAAACAGGAATGAATTTTTCAATAAAAATATTCGAGTTACTTGCAATTAAAGTAATTCCAGATTGATCTGCAGTTATTTTTATACCAGATAATATAGGGATTAAAGATTTTGTTGATATTGCTTTGTTGACTTCTGAAAGTGCTTGAGTGAATTGTTTGTGATTAACGATAAACTCCATGTTTTCCCCGCCTTACATGAGATAATATTTTTATGAAGATTGATGAACGATTGTTCCATTAAAAAATAAGGTACTGTTTCTTTCTTTTGTAATAAATATAGTAAATGTTCTGGTATGCGTAAATACGGTGCTGCTTTATGTAATTCCATCCAAGTAATCTCTTCGATTTCTTTTGGCCTTGATATATATGTCTCCCCGCCGATTATTTCGCCTAGAAAATTAAAGAAAATGGCATGATGATCTCTTTCCTCGAAAAAGGCTTCGCTGATAGAAAAAATCCCGTTTACGTTTATATGTAACCCTGTTTCTTCTTTTACTTCTCGAATTACTGCTTCTTCTAATGTTTCTCCTAGTTTAACTGCGCCACCTGGTAATGTATAATAAGAACCATTTTCCCCTTTGTTTTTTACCATTAAGATCTTTTCATTAGTTTTATCGTACAAAATCGCGTATGTAACATTAACTTTTTTCATATGTACCTCCTCTATTTTAAATAAAAGGAATTTTCTGTCTTCTATTCATTCTACCATTAACTCCTTTTAATATATATAAGTTAGTTAAGTCTTGCCTTTACCGCTATTGGTAGAGTTAATAAGAATAGGCTACTGATATAAAAAAGAACGTACCTTAGGCAGATTATCCAAAGTACGTTCTTGCAGTTTTAGTATAAAAATTGATTCAATTAATACTGAAATTAATAATAACCTCGCCCTTATTGCATTTGTATTCCAAATACTAATGTTAACAAATTCTATATACTTTTTAACCGTTTTTCTAAATAATAATGAAATAGTCCAATTGTATCACTGCGAAAAAGAATGAACATTCCTAAACCAATTAGAACAATTGGAACAATAATATGACAATTGTTCTCAAGTGCTTTAGCTAGAATAGGAGCTCTTATCAATTTGTAGCTAATAAAACACCATATCGCTATCATGGAAAAAAAGATAACTAATGTAACGATATTTGCTTCAAGAGTTTGACTAGCAAACATTGGTATATAAATTGAGATATTGTCAGCTCCATTGGCTAATGTAATCGCAGCTACTTTAAATAATGAATCGGAAGTGTTATCAATAACTTCATTACTTTTGTTAGAACGAAGCGAGAATAGTCCTTTAACCCCCATATAAATTGGCACGAATCCTAATAACCCAATCCACGAAACAGGAATGAAAAAAGAGCTTAAAGACCCAACGATACTTAGAAAAATTATCATACTAAACCCTACATATTGTCCAATAACAATATAAAGCTTTTTTCTCATAGCCTTTTCGCGGACAGCTCTTCCTTCTTTCCTAATTACTTCTGTTCTTACTTGTGAAAATAAAACAAGCAGTATAAAAATGTCGTCAATATTTGTTGTAGCGAATGCCACAACAGAAGAAATTATGGTTGTAATCAATATAAGCCAACTACTTTCATTGTAAACTTATAAGAAAATAATGATCTATGAATGAAGTGAACGTTCCATCACAAAGTTGGTTAACTGTAATTTTCTAAATGTTTTTTAACAACATGTTAGTTCCTTTATAAAACAATATGAATATTCTACGTATCTGCTACTTAGTTCATCAAGAAATAAACAACTTTATTGCTTCTCAAATCATTTCATTTTAAATTAAATAACTCTATTCTCTCTACATAAAAAAGAGCCCTATATTAGGACTCTTTTTAGTATCAAGCTACTTTCCGATGTAAATGTTTTAGTTCCTTTTTCTTCTCTGCATTTGGTGGGCGGATTAATATTGAAATAATGAAGGAAATAACACTTAAAACACCGATTATAATGAAAGTTGGTTGAAATCCTCCGAGTATCGCTCCAATAAATGATCCTGCAAGCGCACCAAATCCGAAACCTTGGTAGACAATCCCATAATTTGTACTATGGTTTTTTAATCCAAAGAAATCTCCGACAATAGCTGGGAATATAGTTATATTACCGCCGAAGCAAAAGGCGACACTTGCTACACAAGCAAAATAGATTCCGTAATTTAGCGGAATAAAACTTAAAGTAAAGACTGACAAACCTATAATAATAAACGTTGCAGAGACAATTTTCATTCGCCCGATTTTATCTGATAACGTCCCAAGAATGATTCTACCTACTGTATTAAAGATTGCAATCATAGCAACAGCGTTTGCAGCGGTTGCTGCGCTAAGTCCAACAAGTTGTACGCCGATATCTTTTACCATACTGATTAAATACAAACCACCCATACACGAGGTGAATAACATAAAAAATAGCAGATATACTTGTTTCGTTCGCATCATTTCACGCGGAGTATAGTCATTGTGTAATGTTTCAGTTACAGCATTACTTACAATTGCCTCACGTAAGAAGCACGATCCGATTAACACTAAAAGTAACACGATAATACCCCAATATAAGAATGCTTGTGATACACCAAGGTTATCGATAAGATTTCCGTTTATATATCTAAAGATTAAGCTGCCCATTCCATACGCTGATACAGATATACCTGAAATAAGCCCTTTCCGATTTGGAAACCATTTAATTAAATTAGATAGTGATGTAATATAAGCTGTTCCATCCGCATAACCAACAACAACACCAGCTAATAAATATAAGAGTGGTAAGGAAGAAACTTGTGAACTAAGTATTAAGCCGAGTCCTAAAACAATTCCTGCAGTAGCAATAAGTTTCCGAAGTCCTAATTTTTTCTGCAATTTTGCTGCAAATAAAGTTGAGAATGATAAAGAAAAACTTGTTATAGAGAAAGTTATCGCTACTGAATTAAGATTCCATCCAAACTTACTTACAAGGGGTTGATTAAATAAACTCCATGTATAAATTGTTCCAAGGCCAATTTGAACAATGATTGTACCTAGAACAATTAGTAACGGATTTATAGAAGTTTGTTTCATACTAACTGTCTCCTTCTTTTATCTTGACATGAATTTTCACAGTTAGTATATCCATCGTAAATTGCAAGATACTGTACGGAAAATGGTAATTAAGTTCATATACACAAAAAGACACTTCATAAAGAAGTGTCTTTTGCAGGTTATATCAGATGTTTCTAAAGAAAGCTTTGTTAAGATAAGCCCTTTTCAAATGCTTATGTATATATGTTATCAAATAATTTCTTATATGTGATGAGACTTAAGACGTATTTTTTATTCATCATATAGTCGGATGAAAAATTAATATTCGATTTCATCAAAATCCTTCGGCTGCGGTACAGTTTGCATATTAGCTGCATCTTTAGGATCGCTATAAATTGCATTTTGCTCTGTATTTACATCTTTTATATTTTGTTTTTTATTTTTGTTCACTTTATCTTTCACTTACAATCACTCCTTTTTGTTATAGGAGTAATTATGCCCTATTACCGTTACTAAATGTATCAGCGACTAAATTACTAAATTCACGTAAATAATATAAGTAATTATCACCGCCGTAGTTATATCTTTTGTTATACATTTTTGCAACAACTACATTATATTCAGGTATTACTAAAATAGTCGGTCCAGTAATCCCTAATATTTGATATGACCCTTTTGGAACACGTTCACCAAGTTCGCTTAATTGTGCAGATTCATTTTGAACGAACCAAAACAAGCCATTTTGTGGTAGCTCTTTATTTACATATGTTGGACTCTGCAAACTCGTAGCGATTTTTATAACTTCTTTTGGAACAATTTGCTTACCGTTTATCACACCTTGATTTAAATGAAGGTTGCCCCAATAAGCAAATTCTCTAGCTGAGACAAACAGATTTTTTTCAGTACCGTCATCTACCGTACCAATTTCACTAATTGCGTCTTCATTTGGATTATTAACAACGCCAACTAAATTTTCATCTCGCTGAACTCTCCAACCTGTTTCTTGAAAATTAGCAGGCTTAAAAACACGCTCCTTTAACAATTCAGGAAAACTTTTGTTATATAGCTGATAAATAAGACGTGTCATCATTCTTACATTAATATCTCTATATGCCCATGCTTGTCCCGGTTCAAATTCACGAAAAATTGTCCCGTCATTCATTTCTTCTAATCCGTGCGAATGTGTTACTAAATGTCTTATCGTTGTTTTACCAAGCAATGCAGGATCAAAGTCTTTAAAATATTTTATCGCTTCATCATCAATAGAGTTTATTTTCCCCTCGTAAAGCGCATACGCTATCATTAATCCTAAATAACTTTTTCTAGCAGAAGCAACGTTGAATTGCGAAGATGCAGTTACTTTTTTATTAGTCGCTGTATTTGAGTGATAACCGCTATAATGCTCTAATACGACTTTATTATTTTTTATAATACAAAGTGCTGTAGCAGAACTATGATTTTTTTCTTTTATATTCTCTACCCAAGAAGTCAACTTTTCGTATGTATACAAATAAATCCTCCTTAATCCTAATACAAAATTACAGCATGAAAGAAAAGTATAAACAGTATTTACACCTTTCTTTCATGTAAAATAGTTTTGATCTTCTATACTTAAATGATCCACCAGTTCCAGCAATTAAAGCAACCAAAACATCCGGCACAACCTACGCAACCACCACATCTGCCGCCGCCACAACCGCCACAGCGTCCACCACAACCTCCGCATCCGCCACAACGACGTGCATCGCCTTGGATGTAATAATATGGATATTGACTTTGTTGTTGATCCCAATACACAACATTACCAGTTTGATAATCATTAAGGTTTAATGTTTGTAATTCATGTTGAAACTGATTCATTACGAACCCCTCCATTTATAAATATAAATTTCGCCCAAACGTTAAAGTTTATATATTTTTGTAAACAAAATAGAAACAAGACTATAGACTAAATGCGTACATCAACAAAATATGAACTTACACTAGGTGATGTACCTTGTTTTTTAGCCTATTTTCTTTATATCCTTGCGATGGACCTATTTACTATAAATAGAGTGATTTAAAAATTACTTATCCAACAATTTAGTAGTTCATCACTTAACTTTCTTTCTAGTAATTCCTTCACTAATGGCATTGGCATGATTTCATAATGATTTAAGGCTTCTTTATTATAATCTATCCAGTGAAATGCTAAATGAGACTCGCTAGATTTCGGTGTTAAGTCCGTATGTAAATCTTGTGACTCTACTTCAAAAATGTGGTTAATTTCATGATGAAGCACTTCTTTATCTTGCCATTGATTTTCTATGACTCCTAAAAATTGTTGTATACTACAGTTTACTCCAAGTTCTTCCCTTAGCTCTCTTATTAATGCATTCTCCAATTTCAATATGGCCACCAGGTAAAAAATAATGATGGCCAATATATTCAGCAACTAATATTTTTTCATTTTTTATCATGACTGCTCGTACAATATGATGGAATTTACTTTTCAATTGATATCCCTCCTAGTTATTCAATGTATAGTTGCTCAAAATAGTCATTTAGTATTGGTATAATATAAATCATAGGTGTTTCATACGGATGAATATCATTAATAACTTCAAGAGCATCTTTTACAATTTCTCGTTTACACTTTATTTCAACTTTACATTCTTGCCCTTCGCATATTCGCCCAATTTCTCCATTAAAAGGAGATGCCTCGTCTAAAGGTCTCCAATATCCTTTCACTGAACTATAGGGAAGGCAATGGTCATATTCGCCCGTTTTACATGCTCCAATTTTATTTAATTCATCCCTTAATGTTTCAATATATTCTTCAGGAATGAACACTTCAATTTTCACTTCAGTAAATTGCATATTTCATTTCACACCTTTACTTCCTAATAGTTAAACAAATAAACGATATACTTGCTCACCATCATACTCTTGTCCTAATGATATGAAACCATATCGTTCATATAATTTCTTTGCAGAGAGATTATCTTTATGTACTGTTAATCTTATTTCTTTACACGATTTAAAAGTATTTTTTATTATATTAATACTTTCTCGTAATGCTGCTTTTCCATAACCATTACCTTGCTGCGATTGATCAATAATAAATCCGTTAATCCAATACATATCCGATGTCTCTCTTACAACAGCATGCATAACAAAACCAACCATAAGGTCACCATGGTATATAGCGAATGGTATGTACTCTACATTGTCACCATCTGGTTTTATATATACTTTAGCAAGCGAAACTGCTACGGGTGGAACAAATTTCAACTGATTTTCTTTAACTTGTAGTTTTAATGCTTCTTCCCAATTTTCTCTCGTAACAACCTTTAACTGGATATTCAATATTGTAAGCTCCCTTATATAGAGGATGTATGTTTATATTCAACGCATTGAAATAATTCCCTTTTTCGACAACAACTTATAACATAATTTTTATAAAATCTTGAATGAATTTTTGTTCATCTATTTCTAATGCTATATGGGCTCCTTCAGATATAGAGCTAAGGCGAAAATCAGCAAATGTTTGTCCTTTCGTATCTCCGTATGTATCAACATTCACTGTACGATGTACAAATTCAAAAAAGTTTGGATTTACTAATCCACTTATAGCAACCACATCATGAAGCAATGGCCCTTCGATAGATGGATTAAGTTTTTGGTATGCAGAAAAATAGTAATCATACATTGGTTTCATTATCGTATGGAATGGATTCTTTGAATTAGCTTGAATATAGTCAAACACATTTGGTGTTAACACAGCTTTGTTTGTTACATTTAAAGGGAATATTAATAAATTCTTTGCTTGATGGAAAACAATTTTACTTGCTATAGGATCTCCATACACATTTGCCTCTGCTAACGGCGTAACGTTTCCTACTTCTAAAAAAACAACACCCATGAAATAGATTCCTTTTACAGTTAGCATTAAATCATTCCACAAATTAAAAGCAATTGCTAACGAGGTAGATCTTCCTACATCAACAATCGTTAAATCTTTTCCGTAATTTATAAGAATCGCAGCAATACTGCCAAAATTGTATATTGGAATAGATAATACGCTTTCTGGAACATGGATGGTACCTAATCCTTCTGCTCCGTGAATTTCAGGGTAGTACGTAGTAATTTCTTCTGTAAGTGGTTTTGTTGCACCACTAATGACAGGAATGTCTTGTCTATTTGCTAACTGTAAAATATACGCTGCATTATGTGCAGCATGTATATGCTCAACATTTCCGTATCCAGTTACAATACCGACAATTTCAATTTCGGGATGCAGTAAGCCAAGTTTTATCACCTGTAAATTCATAAAATGCTCTAAGGTGTGACATCATCCAATCAGATGGTCTCGTATCAAGTGAACTTTTAGAATCCCAATCTCCTAAATTTAGTCGGTTATTATTTGTAACATTACTAGCTTTAATACCTTTTGTAATCATGTCTTGTGCTTCTTTCAAATAATTAACTGTTCCATTAGATCCCCACTGCTTATGAGCAAGAAGAAGAGAATACGCAATATCTAAATCTCCATCAGTAGCAGAATCAAAATGACCTTGTGCTTTTTTACTATCTGCGACAACCCATCCCATTAAATTAGGATTTTGAGAACTTTTAAAAGTTCTTGCTGTTTTAAATAAACCGTCATAGATTTTTTGAGCATTCGAATCATAACCAGCCATTAATACTGTAATTATCATCCCATACCCTTGACCTTCTGAAGTTCCAAGTGGCTTAAACCCATCTGCATCACCTGTAATCTCTCCTTTTACATAATAACCACCAGGTAAAGAAGATAAATCATTTTTCAAATATTTCTTTTTCCAATTATCGTAGTAACTTCTTACAGAAGCATTTAAACTTTCCTGTGTAACATGATTCGGTTTTATAACACCTGCATAATTAATTTGCTGCGGAAATGGTTTCATTTCCTTTGCAGCAGCTACTTGTTGATTAACTACGGGAATAGAATTTTGTACTGAATTGTCCGTTACACTTGCTGCGAAACTAGAATTAGAAAAACTAGCTAGTCCGATTCCTACAATAGAAATACATGTGAAAATTTTTCTTTTTCCATTCATTATGTTGTCAGCTCCTTTTAAAATGCTTACTACATAAAATGTAACATACAATATTTAACTGAAATACAAAATATTATATTTATCAACATAAGAAAGAAACTATATAAAAAAGTATCTTAAAGTCATTATTGAATTACATTATACGGATTGATTATTTGCTAAATTCCCATGTTTTTCTTTTCTTAATACTGGTATATGAGCAATCACAATTCCAAGTATAGTAATCACTCCGCCAATTATCGAAACTAAAGTTGGCACTTCTCCTAACCATATCCAAGCAATGAAACACGCAGTTATTGGCGTTAAATATAGAGAACTTGTTGCTTCAGAAGCACCAGCACGAGATATAATATAGGCCAATGCAATATACGGGAGTACTGTTGGAAAGACACCTAAATATATAACGCTCAAGTTAACTTCAAGAGGAGCTGCTAGTATTTCTTGATAAACTCCGGGTAAGAAAATAAGCATACATATAGTACTAGACAAAATTGTATATATGGTAAATGGTAAGAAGCCGTATTTTTTTAAGTAAGATGTTTGGAAAACGAAAAATAGACTTTCTGAAATCGCCGCTAATAATATAAATAACCCCCCGCTATTTAATTGAATAGCGTCGCCTTGGCTAAATGAAATTAAGGCAATTCCTGCAAAACTCATTACACCACCGATCCAGCCATTTAATTTCATTTTTTCATTCAAAAAAACAGAAGCAAGAATTGCCGTCACTATTGGAGTGACTGAAATTATTAAACTTGCAGATCCAGCATTTACTGTTTTTTCGCCGTAGTTTAATGCGATGTGATAAATAGTAAACCCTAAAGCACCAAATATAAAAAATGCTGGGATATCCTTTAAATCCGGTAGTCGTAGTTTGTATATAAATGAAAATAACAAAAGTATAAATGAAGCGATTAATAAGCGTAGTAAAGTAAGGTGTTCCGGCGTATAAGATTCAAGCCCCATACGAATTGCTGGAAAAGCAGTTCCCCATATAAGAATTGTAAAAGCGTGAGCACATATAATGCGTAAATCCCATTTTTTATTATGCATGTTTTCTCCCCCTCCCTAATAAACCAACCATTTTTAAATTACCAATTATTTCTTTTCATCATATTTAATAGTTGATACAATGTCTTCAACCAGTTATTTATCGGAAAAACCAACCACTTTGAATCTTTTAAATAAACGAGGGAGTTTTTTATATGACAAACGATAAAAAAGTGCCCAAATATCGGCAGATAATAGACTATATGAAAGAAAAAATTGAAAACGGAGAATGGCCAATTGGAAGTAAAATCCCTAGTCAGCGGCAGTTAGCAAAATTATTTCATGTAAATCGAAGTACTGTAATAACTGCGCTAGATGAACTTATGGCAGATGGTTTAATTCAAGGACAAATCGGAGCAGGAACAATTGTAACAAATAATACATGGTCATTATTAGCAACTAATCCCCCGCCTGATTGGAGTGAATATGTAAAGGCAGGTATTCATAAACCAAGTAAGTTAATGGTGCGAGAAATAAATGAAGCAGAAGCAAATAAAACGCTTATCCATCTTAGTAAAGGTGAACTTGCACCTCATCTTTTCCCGCTCGAAACTATGCAATCTATAATAAAAAACGTCAGTGAGGAATTAGATTATTTCGGATACGAAGAACAAAAAGGTTTTTATCCGTTACGTGAAGCAATAAGCAAATATGTAAGACCATTTGGAATACATGCATCACCGGGTTCTATATTAATAGTGTCTGGTGCACTCCAAGCATTACATTTAATATCAATTGGTCTTTTACATAGAAAATCAACTGTTTTACTTGAACAACCTTCTTACTTATATTCACTTCATGTTTTTCAATCAGCAAATATAAATTTATCCGGTATATCAATGGATCATCACGGTATTTTACCTAACGACTTATTAAAACGAATTAAATATAGTCAAAAGAATAATATTTTATACTCAATCCCTTGTTTTCAAAATCCAACGGGGATATTGATGTCCAAAGAGCGAAGAAAAGAAATATTAAAAATATGTGAAAAAGAGCAGTTGCCTATCATCGAGGATGATATTTACCGGGAGTTATGGATTGATGAATCACCTCCAGCTCCTTTAAAGTCGATGGATAAACATGGACATGTATTATATATTGGTAGCCTCTCTAAAACACTTAGCCCTGGACTTAGAATTGGATGGATAATTGGACCAGAGCCTGTTATTGATAGATTGTCAGATATAAAAATGCAAACAGACTATGGATCGAGTTCTTTATCTCAAAGAGTAGCTGCTGAATGGATAAATGAAGGTTTTTATGAAGAACATGTAGCAAACGTAAGAATGCACCTGAAAGAACGAAGACAAATAATGATACGAGTTTTAAATAAATATTGTGCAGATATTGCATCGTGGGATATTCCTAGTGGTGGAGTTTTTATATGGCTAAAGGTTGTACATAACATTCCGATGAAAAAACTATTTTCAGAGGCACTATCAAAAGGAATTCTTTTAAACCCGGGACGTATTTATGAAGAAGAATCAGATCAGTACATTCGTTTATCATATGGATATGCTTCTCCAGAACAAATGACTTACGGGGTTAAATTGCTCAGTGAATTAATTCGGAAGTTAACAGCATAAAAAAATCCTCTTTTGTTTTTCGAGGATTTTTTTACGTATCTTATTTACCACAATTTCATTTCCTGCCCTAATAAAATAAGTTCTTCATAAGGATCTCCGTCAATATTTAATACTTGAGCAAAAGCAGGTTCTGTTTTTAAACCTTGTTCCTTTAAGTGAATAACTTCTTCCCTTATATGGGGATGCTGCATTAATAACATGTGCTCCACTATCATATGTCTATATGCATTTTGATTACGCACTGGCTTAGGTTGAGCAAATAATTCAAATTCAAAACCTTCGAATTCAAAATTCACCTTTATCGATTCAGTACCTTTCATTTTTTTCTTTTTTATATTGAACCCTCTATAAGAACCATATAAAGATCTCATTTCCTGCTCAAAAACATCAAAGTTATATACTTCCATTACAATATCTAAGTCAGATTGAGGAGTATCAATTCTTATAGGGATTGTCCCGCAAAGAACGGGATTATATAAAGCTAAATCCTCCATAATATTTAGTTTGTTCAAAACATCATATACTTTTTGTTGCTTGTCATTCCCTGATTGTAAATATGTAATAGATGTAAACATGGAAGTCTCTCCTTCATTTCACGTAATACGTGTCTCACTAAACTCAAGAAAAATTTGTCCGTTTAAACTTGTTCTTGAAGTACCTTTACTTCAATATATTAAAGTGAATAAACAATATGTTTCAACTTTTCTCCTATGCTGCAATACTATAAAAATAAAAAGGGAGGAATTATGATGAGCATTTTCAACATTCTTTTAACCATCCACATATTATTTGGAATGATATGTTTAATAACTGGGATAATAGCGATGGTTGCTCAAAAGAAGAAAGGTAAACATACGGAATGGGGTGAAATATATCACGCATCCTATGTCGTTATCACCGTTACTGCCATTATATTATCCATTATAAACTGGGATAAAATCGCATATTTATTTTATGTAGCAATCTTCTCTTATTCATTTGCGATTTATGGATACCTTGCACGAAAAAAACGTTGGAAAAATTGGCTCCATCACCACATTAGAGGTATGTTAGGTTCTTATATAGGTGCAGTCACCGCACTTTTAGTAAATGTCGGCATCCATATTCCCATTATAAATTTACTTCCGCCAATATGGTTTTGGTTTTTACCCACCTTAATTGGTATCCCCCTCGTAGCCAGTGTATCAAAAAAATATAAAAAGCGTAGTTGAAATTAATTACATTTTGATTACTTTCTGATTATTAGAATGAAAAATTATAATCTATGTATCACGAATGATATCATGAGTGCTCGCCCTATGAATATTTAAAATAAAATGCCGCCCAACAGGACGGCTCTTATTTTTACTTTACAAACGTAACATATTCACCAGAAACCCATTGATTTCCACCAACATTATACCAACCATCTTTATATCCAAATGATTGATATTTTTCACCTTGATACACGTTTTTCACAATGCCGTAATTTGTTCCTGGGCCGGTACGAACACGTAATACATCAGCGATTATAGTAACTACACCTATACCCTCATTTGATGATTGTGAAGGTGTTGGCACATTTCCTCCCGTATAACGAATATATGATGGATCGTTAAAAATCCACTGATCGCCACCGAGATTTAACCAGCCATTTGATTGCCCAAATACTTTGTAGGACTCTCCTTTCCCTAATTGACGAATAACGCCATATCCAGTACCAGGTCCTTTTCGTAAATTTACATTACTACCGTTAATATAAGCAATCCCTACACTATCATTCGACGTGGGAGGAGCCACTACGTTTTGAGCACCTTTTCCAAAAGTATCCGTTCCATATCCTTTGTAGTTATATTGCAAATGCGGGCTATCTACAAATCCTTTCCAGTCACCGCCCCATTCAAAACCAATTTGTTTAGCATAACGAATTGCTGATGCCCACAGTTCTTTATTATAGCCATTCCAATCTTCTGTACCATTCGACTGAATTGGAACAAAATCTAATGCCTGTCCTACTAAGTGATATGAGCGCATCGTTTGTGATGCTCCTTTACGAACATATTCACGTTGTTGCTCGACCGTTCGGATTGTTTCATAAATTAATACTTCAATTCCATTGTCGATACAGTACTGATACCACTTAAAAGCTGCAGCTTTCGTATTATCCGCTAATTTATTCAGATTACTTACATTTCTATTGTGGTATTTCAATATGTAACATCTCCTTTTCTATTATCCTATGCAAAACTCGTCTCACGGGTTGTACATATACCTACAACGATACGAAGTACAAATACATAGGAAGCCAATTCAGCTAAAAAGGTTTTCACTTCTAGCTTCAAACTTTGTAAGTTGAAATCGAAGCAATAAAAAAACCACAACTTAAGTCTTCCAGTTGGTATTATCCCCTATAGGTAGACAGTAAAAAAAGAGTCCATCTGATATGATGGACTCAATACTGTTTTATCTGGAGGGGATTTTTTTAT
>NZ_JAKUGE010000078.1:0-15339 GCF_022663795.1 Bacillus cereus group sp. BfR-BA-01349 | reverse complement strand
GCTTTTATTTTATCTTTTGAAGAAAATTTAGCCATAAAAAATGCACCTCCAATTGTTAGTTATGTGTCTAACAATTGGGGTGCACTTCAAAGTTGATGGGCTTTTTAAATGAACAGGAATTGGAAGGAGTAGTATGGATAAACGGAAAAAGGAATGGTGGTGTGGTAAAAACTTTTGATAAAGAATCAAAGAAACTCATTATAGCAGTTCTTTCGCTTACTAACGCGAAAGAAACATTGGCATATTTATATCAGACTGTAGATCAAGCGATATTGTCTCTAACAAATATTCAAAAGCAATGGAATACAATGGGTGCAAATTATACAGATTTATTGGATAATATCGATTCTATGCAAGACCACAAATTCTCTTTAATACCAGATGATTTAAAAGCCGCTAAAGAAAGTTGGAATGATATTCATAAAGATGCAGAATTCATTTCAAAAGATATTGCTTTTAAACAGGAGTAGAACTGAAATTTAAAACCTAAATTGGAGGAAAATGAAATGATAAAAAAAATCCCTTACAAATTACTCGCTGTATCGACGTTATTAACTATTACAACTGCTAATGTAGTTTCACCAGTAACAACTTTTGCAAGTGAAATTGAACAAACGAACAATGAAGATACAGCACTTTCTGCAAATGAAGTGAGAATGAAAGAGACCTTGCAAAAGGCTGGATTATTTGCAAAATCTATGAATGCCTATTCTTATATGTTAATTAAGAATCCTGATGTGAATTTTGAGGGAATTACCATTAATGGGTATGTAGATTTACCTGGTAGAATCGTACAAGATCAAAAGAATGCAAGGGCACATGCCGTTACTTGGGATACGAAAGTAAAAAAACAGCTTTTAGATACATTGAATGGTATTGTTGAATACGATACAACATTTGATAATTATTATGAAACAATGATAGAGGCGATTAATACAGGAGATGGAGAAACTTTAAAAGAAGGGATTACAGATTTACGAGGTGAAATTCAACAAAATCAAAAGTATGCACAACAACTAATAGAAGAATTAACTAAATTAAGAGACTCTATTGGACACGATGTTAGAGCATTTGGAAGTAATAAAGAGCTCTTGCAGTCAATTTTAAAAAATCAAGGTGCAGATGTTGATGCCGATCAAAAGCGTCTAGAAGAAGTATTAGGATCAGTAAACTATTATAAACAATTAGAATCTGATGGGTTTAATGTAATGAAGGGCGCTATTTTGGGTCTACCAATAATTGGCGGTATCATAGTGGGAGTAGCAAGGGATAATTTAGGTAAGTTAGAGCCTTTATTAGCAGAATTACGTCAGACCGTGGATTATAAAGTAACCTTAAATCGTGTAGTTGGAGTTGCTTACAGTAATATTAATGAAATGCACAAGGCGCTTGATGATGCTATTAACGCTCTTACTTATATGTCCACGCAGTGGCATGATTTAGATTCTCAATATTCGGGCGTTCTAGGGCATATTGAGAATGCAGCTCAAAAAGCCGATCAAAATAAATTTAAATTCTTAAAACCTAATTTAAATGCAGCGAAAGACAGTTGGAAAACATTACGAACAGATGCTGTTACATTAAAAGAAGGAATAAAGGAATTAAAAGTGGAAACTGTTACTCCACAAAAATAGGGAAATATTAATTCTGTTGTAAAGTGAACTAAAACATAGAAAGTCTATGATTACACTGTTAAACAGAAAAGTAATAATTAATAAATCCTTATATAACAGAAAGGCGGAGTCTCATTAAAGACTTCGCCTTTCAATTATATATAAGTATGATTCGAATAAAAAATAACCTTGTAGTTTAATTGCTTTTTTAAAATTTGCAACAGAATCGGTTAATTTGAAGCAGATTATATACATTTTCTTTAATACTTAATGATTTGAAGGCTGCTAAAGAAAGTTCAAACGATACTGATAAAAGATGTAGAACTCATTTTGAAAGACATCGCTTTTTAATAAGATTAGAACTTGAAACCATACCTTATATAGGAGGAAAACGAAATGATGAAAAAAATCCCTAATAAACTACTCGCTGTATCAGCGTTTTTAACTATAACAACTACTTATGCAGTCATACCACTAGAAACTTTTGCAATTGAAATTGAACAAACGAACACTGAAAATATGTCTCTTTCAGCAAATGAAGAACAGATGAAAAAAGCTTTGCAAGATGCTGGTTTATTTGCAAAAGCTATGAATGAATATTCTTATTTGCTAATTAATAATCCAGATGTGAGTTTTGAAGGAATAACTATTAATGGAAATGCAGATTTACCTAGTAAAATTGTACAAGATCAAAAGAATGCAAGAGCACATGCTGTTACATGGAATACACAAGTAAAAAAACAGCTTTTTGATACATTGACAGGCATTATAGAATACGATACAAAATTTGAAAATTATTATGAAACATTAGTAGAGGCGATCAATACTGGAAATGGAGATACTTTAAAAAAAGGGATTACAGATTTACAGGGAGGAATTCAACAAAATCAAAAGTCTGCAAAAGCATTAATAGAAGAATTAATTCAATTAAAAAATGCTATTGGAGAAGATGTTAGAACATTTGGAAGTCATAAAGAGACATTGCAATCGATTTTAAAAAACCAAGGTGCTGATGTGGAGGCTGACCAAAAGCGTCTAGAGGACCTTTTAGGACAAGTAAAATATCAGAAAGACATAGAATCTAAGGGGTTAGACATGGTGAAAATCCCCTTTATTCCAACCTTGATTGCTGGTGGCATAATGATAGGTGATGCAAGAGGTAAGTTAGGTTGGCTAGAACCTGAATTAGCAAAATTGCGTCAGACTGTAGATTATAAAATAACATTGAATCGTGTAGTTGGAGTTGCATTTCATAATATTAGTGATATGCATAGTATGCTTGATAGTGCTATCACTGCTCTTACTTATATGTCTACGCAATGGGAGGATTTAGATTCTCAATATTCGGGTGTACTGGGACATATTGATAAAGCTGATCAAAAAGCTGATCAAAAAGCTGATCAAAATAAATATAAATTCTTAACCCCTAGCTTGAATGCAGCGAAAAACAGTTGGAAAACATTAAAAACAGATGTTGTCACTTTGCAAGAAGGGATAAAAATTGCAGAGAAAAAAGAACAGGATTTTTTGAATCAGCTTCGTCCATCAAACGTTTTCTACTTTTATAAAAAAATTCATAACGCATACACTTTTGAAATAAAGACTGGAACAAATGCGCCAAATGCGTCTTATAAAGTTATGAATTTAACTAAAAACACTGTTCATAATATGTGGAGTGGAGGGGCTAATACTAACATGTGGGCTGATTGGCTTTCATTCAATCCAAATGATGAATTTGCGGTAGTAGCAGTAGTGGATGGTAAAGAATATGTTGTGTATAAAGACAAAGTACAAAATATAATGAACTGAATCTGAAAGTAACGAAGTAATTGGAGCTGGAGAATAAACTAGACACCAAGTTAATTGAAAAATCTCCTTATATCCTAGAATATTTTGCTCAAGAAAAAGAATTTGTTCAGCGAAAAAGTAAATATTGAATCCAAGGAGTTAGTTGTATTATGTGTATGGTTTTACCGAAAGGTTTCAAGTACATTACTCATACAATTATGTAGTTATCCTGAAGCATCTACAGGTGTTCTTATCGACCTTGAAGAACTACTTAGCTTCCTAAGTGGAGTGATTTTATGCAAAATTAAGTGAACGTTTTTGTACATAGATTAGTTGACATTTATATAGTTTTTTTCCATTTTCATAGATAGTTTTGTTTTTTATGTTATTTTTCAAAAATGACTGCTGAAATTTCTATATTCATGACTCAGTATATAATCATTGTTTGATGAAATGACATACCATGTCCCTTAGAGTTTCAGACATATTACGATAACTTAAAGAAAAAAGATAATAGTAGTCAACGGTTACTATTATCTTTTTTGAACTATTTTTCATTAAAATATCTCATCTGCTGTGCCCCTTATTTATTTTTCTAGATTTTATCCTAGTTTAAAATTTATGCATTTGAACTGTTTATACAATTTGTAGGATTTTTAGCTTTTTTGTCGAATACACTTAATGCAAGGAGGGACATTACATGATTATTAAAGATTATTTCATCAACCTTTCTATTTTTTCTTTATTAGTTAGCGCAGCAATATTTATTCAAGTGTTTACAATTAATTCTAGTCGACATTCCGAAAAGCTCTATGGAGGGATTATTGCAGTTACGTTAATGTTCTTTTCTTTTCCATACATGGGATTTTCCTACGATCTTCGAGTTGTTCCTCTTATTCTATCTTTTATTTACTTTGGTCGTATTGCTGGTTGGATTACGTTAATTAGCATAATTGTAATGCGTATCTTTTACACTGGAGGGTACTGGGAACCTCCTGTGATTGCTTATTTAGGTATGGGGATTCTATTTTCTACCTTTAAAACTTATTTTAAAAAACTACATCCTTTTAAAAGTGCATCGTTATATTTTTCTGTTTTTATTGGAATAAAGTGGTTAGTTGGCGTATTATTTAATACTACATTACTTTACACAGGAGGCTTATTATATATAGCATTAGGACTTTTAATTGGGCTATTTCTTATGGAAGCCTACCAGAGATTGTATTATTTAACACAGGACTTATCTAAAATGAATCGAGAATTAAAAAAATCGAAGCAAGAACTTGCAGATACCGTACATGAGCTTCAAGGAGGAATTTTTAAATTTAAAAAAGTAGGTAAGCACTTTATACACACTTTATGTGATGGACAGTTTTATTATCAAAACGGATTTTATTCTGAACAGGTGGTAGGAAAAAGCTTACGTACTATTGATGCTTCTATTGTTCCTCCACATTTAGTTCCACAATTGATGAAGTACTATCTTCAGGCATGGGAAGGAAAAGAAATTATATTTGAATTACCTTGGCCAAATGATAAAACTATTATTCTTATTGCGCTTAGGCCGATTAAACGAAATGGACAAGTTATTGAAGTTGTTGGTTCTACAGTTGATATAACCGAAAGGAAAAAGGTAGAATCAGAATTAAGCGCTACCAAAGAATTATTGGAATCATTTATAAAGCACAATCTAGATGCTATTACCATTTCTGATCGAGAAGGGCATATTTTACAAGCGAATAAAGCTTATGAAAAGATATTTGGGTGGTCATCACAAGAAATCATAGGTAAGAGATTACCTTGTGTACCAGATTTTTTAATGGAAGAATCGCTTAAAAATATTCAGAAAATTCTAACGGGTGAATCTGTGGTTACTAGATTAGAAACTGTTAGACAAAGGAGCGATGGGAGTCTTCTTGATGTCAGTCTGACAGTTTCTCCTATACTAGATGTAAGAGGAAATGTGATAGCTTTATCAGCAATATGTAGAGACATCTCTGAAAGAAAACAAGCAGAAAGAGAACGACATCGATTACACCAGCAATTAAGAGATAGTGAAATGAAGTACCGTGCACTAATCGAACAAGCAACTGATGCGGTATATATAGTAGAGCTGAATGAAGATAATGCTCCAAGTCGATTTATTGAGGTAAACCCTGTTGGGTGTAGAAGATTTGGATATAGTAGAGAAGAGTTGCTCTCATTATCATTTTCAAATATAGTACCACAAGATTCTCAAATGATCGTAAGGCTATTAGAAAAAATTAAAAAGGGACAAACTTCCTTCACTTTGCAAGATGAATATGTTTTTCCAACAGGAAAAGTAATAACAACTGAGTTTAGTGTTCGTGTTTTTAACTTAAATGGGAAAAAAGTTTTCCTAAGTATTTCTCGTGATATCACTGAACGGCTAAAAACAGAAGAATTATTACGAAAATCTGAAAAACTTGCTGTTGTAGGACAATTAGCGACTGTAATGGCTCATGAGATTAATAATCCATTAACTGCAATGAAAGGGTTCATGCAATTACTAAAATCAACGGAAAATGAAAATAATCAAGGTTATATAAATATAGTATCATCAGAGATTGAGCGTATAGAGAGTATTACAACTGAATTTATGGCGGTAGCCAAACCACAGGTGGTAAAAATAAAACCTAATGATATTAGTGTGCTAATGGATCAAGTTTTAATGCTACTACAACCTCAAGCAATGATGAATAATATAAAAATTAGAATCGATCTTAACCCTGGTATTCCATTGATTTCATGTGAAGGAAATCAATTAAAGCAAGTATTTGTTAATATATTGAAAAATGCAATTGAATCTATGCCGATGGGAGGAGAAATTCTCATTCAATTAAATATACTTGATAATAATCAATTAAGTATTCGTTTTATCGATCAAGGGTGTGGGATTCCAAAAGAACGTATACCATACCTCGGAGAACCTTTTTATAGTATTAAAGAAGAGGGGATTGGCTTAGGGTTAATGATCTGTTATAAAATCATTGAAACACATCAGGGAAAGGTATTTATTGAGAGTGAAGTGAATAAGGGAACTACAGTTGAAGTCACTCTCCCTATTTGTACACTTCAAAATTAATATGTTCTTTTATTGAAATTTTTTAAGAAACCATACAAAATGTAATGCTATTAAACAAAAACTGAATAGAACTTTCTATCGTTGTTTACAAGAGGAAATGACAAACGTAATAAGACATGGAGAAGCAGGAAACGATACAAGTCTTGTTACAATATCATACAAATCATGTAATACTTCCAAAACAAGATTGTTTGTATATGTCGAAGAGTTATATCCATATACGTCTCCCGATACACTTAATCAATTGATTATAGAAGCTGGTGAATAAAACGAAAATGCAAGTATCATAGGCATCATTTTCTATCTTCGTGTGTATGGTTAATCAACAAATCTCTTACTTAACTGCGAAGTCAGTTTAGAAATCATAACAGGGATTTTATTAAGCTTGGAGGGAATTAATCGACACTTTAACTTAGCTTCTGCAGCTGTCTACTGTTCAAAAAATAATTTCTGTATGTTATACCAAAAATAAAGAATGTACTTTTAGAATTTATAAAAAATATAATTAGGATTAAATTAAAACCTTCCAAAAAGCATGTTATAAAAACATCCTTTCTTTAGAACCAAAAGAAAGGATGTTTTTAATATCGTAACTATGTTTTAAAAAAAATCTTATTTTTACTTTTAATACATTTTTTAACTAATTTTGGTTAAGTTATTTTCAAAGAGGTTATTGCTAATTCGATGGATATATCTATATATCACCATGCCTGATTTTTAAAATAGAAATTTCTTAAAAACTATATGTAACTTCTTTCTGAAAGGAAGGTATTATCAATTGAAACCGTATGGAAAAATACCTGATAACTCTATAAAATCTTTACAGGATTTAATGCAATTACTAAAAAAATCTAAAGATTTTATAACGTTGGAAATTGCTTCTAATAATTCCTCTATAGTCATTTCATATTTTAGAACCTTAATCGATGTAAATATATTTCATGAAGAGGTTTTGACTTATATAAAAGAGAAGAGCTTCAATTCGTTACAAGATATTCACTCTGCCTTACCTTTTGAGAATTCAAAAATAACAAATCAAATTGAAGATATTCAGGATAGTATTTTAAATGGCTATATACTTATTCAGTACGATACAGATAAATTAAATTGTTTGTTAGTAAATGTGTCAAAGAAAGAAAAAAGGGATATTACAAAAGCTGAAATTGAATACAATATTGTGGGTCCGCAAATCGCATTTGTCGAAGATTTAGATGTGAATTTAAATTTAGTACGTAGAAAGCTTCCAACACCGTATTTACAAATGAAAGAATTGAAAGTAGGATCTCTCTCTAACACAACTGTTGCGATTGTATTTATTGAGGGAATTGTAAATGATCAAAATCTACAAGAAATTATAAAAAGGGTAAGTCAAATAAAAACAGACCATGTTTTAGATAGTACTTATTTGATGCAGTTAATTGCAGACAACCCGAATTCTATATTCCCTCAATTTTTGAATACAGAACGTCCGGACCGTGTGGCAGCTGTATTAGCAGAAGGGAAAATTGCACTTTTTGTAGATGGCTCGCCTTATGCCATCACTCTTCCAACAACATTAATTGATTTTTTTTCTACGACAGAAGATTACACCATGCCTTGGATTATAGCCTCTTTTTTTCGTCTATTAAGGCTTTTTGCTTTTATATTTTCTGTCTTAACGACTCCATTATATGTCTCGATCTTAACATATCATTACGAGCTTATCCCAAAAGAACTTCTTGAAACGTTAATCATATCGAGAAGTAAAGTACCTTTTCCTCCATTAATTGAAGCACTTTTTTTAGAAATAACAATTGAATTACTGAGAGAAGCGGGGGCACGTTTACCAACTAAAGTGGGTTTAACTGTCGGTATAGTAGGTGGTATTGTGATTGGACAAGCATCGGTAGAAGCAAGTCTTACAAGTAACGTACTTATTATCATTGTTGCACTTTCAGCTCTTAGTTCATTTACAGCACCAATATATCGTATTGGTAATACAATTCGAGTAATTCGTTTTCCTTTTATAATATCTGCACACCTATTGGGCTTATTAGGAATTGTTTTAACAAGCTCTTTGCTTTTAGCACGCTTATTACGTACAGAATCATTAAGACGTCCTTATTTGTTTCCTTTTTATCCTACACGCCCTACAGATTGGAAAGACAGTATTATACGTATGCCGATCTCAGCGATGTTTCGACGTCCTATTTTTTCAAGGTCTAAACAGCGTTTTCGCTTTAATCCAGAAGAGGTAGAGAAAAATAAAATACTATCAAGAAATGATTTCGATGATTGAATTTAACAGGGAGGAGCATTATGAAACAGATCCCAATTGAGTATCAAGTCTCTCCATATATGGTATTTTTTTTAATTATTACTATACAGATGGGAGTTGGTATGCTTGGTTTTGAAAGGATTAGTGCAAAATTAGTTGGAAATGATGCGTGGATTAGCACGCTACTTTTTGGAATATCTGTTAATGTTATGATTTGGATCATATATCAGATTTTAAATCAGGGTAATGGAGACATCATTGCAATCAATCAAAACGTACTTGGAAAATGGATTGGTGGATTGCTCAACTTCATTTTTTTATCCTATATTGTATTGTTAGGTGCAACAACACTACATACTTATATCGAAGTAGTACATGTTTGGATGTTTCCTTCAATTTCATCTTGGGTTATAGCGGGGGCTTTTTTGGGTCTATGTTATTACATTGTTACTGGAGGATTTCGTGTAGTTGCCGGAATCGGCTTCTTTGGAATCGTTATCCCAAGCATTCTAATCTTCACATTTTTTTATCCTTTGCAGTATGCAGATTTCCGGAATTTATTTCCAATTGCACAGCATTCATTCCTAGAAATTATGAAAGGAATGAAAGGAAATATGTTTAGTTTTTTTGGATTCGAAATGTTATTGTTGTACTATCCATTTATTAAAAAGGCAAGAACGTCTCAAAAATATGCGCACTATGCAAATTTAGTAACGACTATTGTCTACACATACCTTATGATTTTAACTCTTGCATTTTTTAGTGAAAAGCAACTTGCGAACGCGATATGGGCATATTTAAGCATGATTAAAATTATACAATTTCCCTTTATAGAGCGGTTTGAATACATTATTGTTTCTGTTTGGGCTTTTTTTATATTACCCAATGTTTCCTTTACATTATGGGGAGTAAGTCGTGGTATAAAAGAGGCACTGGGAATAAAGCAAAAATATGTTTTGCCAGTTATCATCCTATTCATCTTTATTTTGTCATTTTTCTTGAATAACCGTAATAAAATTAACTTATTAAATACTTGGACAGGTCAAATTGGCTTTGTATATATATATGTATACCTACCTGTACTATGGCTAATTCAAACGGCCAAAATAAAGTTAAGGAGATAAACATGAAGCGATGGATACTTTTCCTTATATTAAGTGTCTTCTTAATAGGTTGTGCTAAAACGAAAATTGTGGATGACATTGACTTAGTTCAGGTTGCGGCATATGATACCGAAGCAGAAGGTAAGCTAAAAGGAACCTTTGCGATTTCAGCTTATAAAGGAGGTGGGGAAGGTGAAACAAAAATCTATTCAGCATCAGGCCAGACTGGTAGAGAAGTTCTTGCAAGAGCATCCGAAAAATCTTCTGGACCTCTAGAGTTGGGTCAATTGCGTGTTATTATATTTAATGAAAAAATAATTGAAAAGGGAATGCAGGAAATTTTAGAGACTTTGAACCGAAATCCTAGTGTAGGAAATGCAATTTATTTAGCAATTACAAATGTAAAAGGGGAATCACTATTAAAGGGGAACTATTCTAAAGAAAAAGAAATTGCTTCTTATCTATCCTCTTTACTGGAGCAAAATATGAACAATGGGACGCAACCAAAAACAAACTTTTTTATGTTTTTAAATCAACTTGATGATGATGCGAGAGATTCCTATTTACCGATGATATCTAAAAAAGGGAATGTGTTGGAGTTAAATGGAATAGCACTTTTTAAAAGATGTAAAATGGTTGATAAAGTGAACCCTAAAGATTTATTTGTATTTAAATTGTTGACAGATAATTTTAAACAAGGTACATACCAATTCAAACTACCTGGTTCTTCAAACACTTATGCCACGATAGAGAATATAAAAGCTAGAACAAAATATAAGATGGAGGGGAATAGTAAGCATCCATTCGTAAATGCTCATATTCAAGTTAAAGCTGAAATTCAAGAATTTACAAAAACAAAAAATCTAGATAATCCTAAAGAAATAAAAAAATTAGAAAAAATTATGGGAAAAGAAATAGAAAAAAAAGCAACTACATTGATAAAGAGATTTATTAAAAAAGACACAGATCCTATAGGACTTAGAAAGCTTGGTAGAACTCACGTAAGAAAATGGAACAGTCAAGAATGGGAAGAATCCTATAAACATTTACGTTTTCGTGTAACTGCTGATGTAAAAGTAACCCAATCTGGTGTTACAGAATAAATCAAATAAGATATGGGAAATTTTAATAAAAAATATAGTCTCGCAGGAGATTAGGGAGAAGAGAAACTATTAACAAAGAATTTCATAAACATTAAGATGCTTTGTTAATATTTTTTATACCTGTAGCTTTATCACTTACAGTAATTATAATAAAAGAACACCGAAACAAATTCCCGATACCACATAATTATAAGAGGACAATAAAGCATCAAGATATAATGTATGCTTTGTCTGGAAAAAAGAATTAAGTACTTCAAGGTTAAACACTTTTAAAGTAGTAAATTCGTTGCTTGTAGCACTTCAACTAGACTGTGCCCCCGAAAGTTAGAAAGGTCGGTTTATTAAGTAGCCTCTAGGGAATGAGCCTAGTATAATACTGGATTCATTTCCTTTTATTTTTCCTTGATTCTTTCATGATTATAGTACTTTATATACTTTGCTAAGTCTTGTTTGAATTCTGTTATACTTTCAAATTCTTTCGATACAGAAATAGACATACAAAAACGCCATTCTTTTTTATAAATCTACAGAAAGAATGGCGTATTCTTCAAAAGTGAGTTCCTTTATTGAAAAGCTTTAGTTCTATATGACAGATAAAAGGGCAAGCAACGCTAAAATAGCGAGAAGTCCTTGTTTCATGATAATTGATTTATTGGATGTGAAACCTCCGAAAATAGCTACTACCACTACACAAATGATGAAAAATAATTGAATCATATAACCAATGGGATTATTTCCAAGTATAAGTCCCCAAATGAGGCCAGCTGCTAAGAATTCATTATATAAACCGTTTACAAATTAATTGTCTAAGTATTTCTAAGTTTAAAGAGTGCAGTGTCTTCGTTTTTTATTGAATTAACTTTTACATGTTGGTTCAATATTTTCTATTCTCTTGGAACTTAGTTCTCGTTTACTTCTCACAAAAGCAATAAAATCTATTATCTCTTCTGTTGACAGTGCTTCTCCATCTATTAAAAGTGTTGAATCTGAATCGTTTAGGAGTCTTGTAATATCAATTACATCTTTGTTTTGATGTGAATGTTCAATTCGACCTAATATATAATCTACAGATGTATCAAATAAATCGGCTATTTTAGATAAAGATTGTAATGAAGGTAATCTATAACCATTTTCATAACCAGCATAGGTGCTTTTCGCAATCCCAAGTCGATCTGCTGTCTCTTGTAAGGACCATTTTTGATTTTTTCTTAATTTAGATAAACGTTCCAGCATTCGTCTCATACCCCATCTAATTTTATTAAATTAATTATAACATAGAAAAAGAATCAAGAATAGAAAAAAGTACGCGTATTGAATACAAAATCTTGATTAATTCAAATTAAGTTCTATAATGATAAATATAAATACGCATTACGCGAACGATATATCGTTGTTTATTTTATGGAGGGGTTGTGTATGAAGAAAATTTTATTACTTGCAACTGGTGGGACAATTGCATCTGTGGAGGGGAATGAGGGGCTTGTTCCAGGATTGTCCGCTGAGGAATTATTGAATTATTTTTCGAAGTCTTCTCGAAACTTAGAAATAGATTGCAAAATCTTAATGAATATTGATAGTACCAATATGCAACCTGAGCACTGGAAAGAAATAGCTAATGCTGTTTTTAATCACTATGATGACTATGACGGGTTTGTGATTACACATGGAACGGATACGTTAGCTTATACATCTTCCGCGTTATCTTATATGCTTCAAGGTTTAAGAAAACCAGTTGTTTTAACAGGTTCACAAGTACCTATTAGTTTTAAAAAGACAGACGCAAAGAAAAATGTAGCTGATGCTCTTAGATTTGCCTGTGAGGATGTTGGCGGTGTGTTTATTGTTTTTGATAGTAGGGTGATTATTGGGACGAGAGCAGTTAAAATGCGAACAAAAAGTTATGATGCATTTGAAAGTGTGAATTATCCATATGTTGCTGAGGTAAATGAAGATGAAGTGAAATATCATTGGAAGCCAACGTCCTCCCATAATGAACTTTCAATAAATACTAATTTATGTACGGATGTTTTTCTTATGAAATTGTATCCAGGTACAAAACCAGAGATATTTGATTGTTTAAAAGATTTGTATAAAGGGATTATTATTGAAAGTTTTGGTAACGGTGGATTACCTTTTGAAGGAAGGAACTTGCTTTCGAAAATTCAAGAGTTGACTGAAATGGGGATTGCTGTAGTGATTACTACTCAATGCCTGGAAGAAGGAGAAGACATACTTCTCTATGAAGTAGGACGGAAAGTGGCACAACATCAAGTAATATTGTCTGGAGATATGAATACGGAAGCAATCATAGCAAAATTGATGTGGGCGCTTGGGAAAACTAATAAATTAGAAGAGATTAAAAAAATTATTGAAGAGCCTTTAGCCTACGATTTAACAATAAAATCTGATAAGGATTGGTAATGACTTCATATGATTTATTTAGGTTTTACATTTAATATGGGGGAGAAATTAAAATGGCAATGACAAACAAGAACGTGCGAGTGGAGAATGATTTTTTGGGAGGAAAGGAATTACCTATTGAGGCATATTACGGAATTCAGACTTTACGCGCTGTTGAAAATTTCTCGATTACAGGGTATAAAATTCATGAAAGTTTAATTAGAGCGTTCGCAATTGTAAAAAAAGCAGCAGCGCTTGCGAATACAGATGTAGGAAGATTGGAATTGAACAAGGGCGGCGCGATCGCAGAAGCTGCTCAAGAAATTCTTGATGGAAAATGGCATGATCATTTCATCGTAGATCCAATCCAAGGCGGAGCAGGTACTTCAATGAATATGAACGCAAATGAAGTCATTGCCAATCGTGCTCTTGAATTATTAGGAATGGAAAAGGGAGACTATCATTATATTAGTCCAAATAGCCATGTAAATATGGCCCAATCAACAAATGATGCATTCCCAACGGCGATTCATATCGCAACGTTAAATGCACTAGAAGGCTTATTACAAACGATGGGTTATATGCATGATGTATTTGAATTAAAAGCAGAACAGTTTGACCATGTTATTAAAATGGGTCGTACACATTTACAAGATGCGGTGCCAATTCGTCTTGGACAAGAGTTTAAAGCATACTCTCGCGTACTTGAACGTGATATGAAACGAATTCAACAATCGCGTCAACATTTATATGAAGTAAATATGGGGGCAACTGCAGTTGGTACAGGCTTAAATGCAGATCCAGAATATATTGAAGCAGTTGTAAAACATTTAGCTGCAATTAGTGAATTACCGCTTGTTGGTGCAGAAGATTTAGTAGATGCGACGCAAAATACGGATGCTTATACTGAAGTATCTGCAGCGCTTAAAGTATGTATGATGAATATGTCTAAAATTGCGAATGACCTTCGCTTAATGGCATCAGGTCCACGTGTTGGTTTAGCGGAAATTATGTTACCAGCTCGTCAACCAGGTTCATCTATTATGCCAGGGAAAGTAAACCCTGTTATGCCAGAAGTAATTAATCAAATTGCGTTCCAAGTAATTGGTAATGACCATACAATTTGCCTTGCTTCAGAAGCAGGACAATTAGAATTAAACGTTATGGAACCAGTACTTGTTTTCAACTTACTTCAATCGATTAGCATTATGAATAACGGTTTCCGTGCTTTTACAGATAATTGCTTAAAAGGAATTGAAGCGAATGAAGATCGTTTAAAAGAGTATGTTGAGAAGAGTGTAGGAATTATTACAGCCGTGAACCCTCATATCGGTTATGAAGCAGCAGCTCGCGTTGCGAAAGAAGCAATCGCGACAGGGCAATCTGTTCGAGAACTTTGTGTGAAAAATGGTGTACTGTCACAAGAAGACTTAGAATTAATTCTAGATCCATTCGAAATGACACACCCAGGGATTGCAGGAGCAACTCTTTTAAAGAAAAATTAAAAGAAGAGGGGGGACAAGCCCTTCCTCTTTTTTTCAATATAGGGATGCTATATGTGAATAGAGGTAGGGATGTTATGAGTAGCTTCTAATGCTTCATTAGAAACGACATTAAGAGGAGCAGAATTATAATTAACATCACTTTTAAATAAAGAGGATTTATTTAAAACATCCTATCATATTAACAACAAGCTTACATGAATCTTTATAAAGAGCTATGGCCAACCACGAATAAATAGTTGGCCATAATGATCTTAAAGATCCATATCTTTTAATCCGGGACTATGCTCATTTGGCATTTCAGGAAGTTCTGGTACAGGAAAACCTTTTGGTGGGTCAGTTACTGTTAATGTTCCTTTATTTCTACTTGGAGATTCACGTGCGCCCATACGGGCATTTAGAGATTCAACTCTAGCAAAGTTGTAGGCTCAGGTCTCACAAAAGCCTATCATCAACCAACTTATCCA
>NZ_JAKUGE010000077.1:0-15511 GCF_022663795.1 Bacillus cereus group sp. BfR-BA-01349 | reverse complement strand
TGCTTTTATTTTATCTTTTGAAGAAAATTTAGCCATAAAAAATGCACCTCCAATTGTTAGTTATGTGTCTAACAATTGGGGTGCACTTCAATTCAAGCGGTCTTTTCATTAGTTTGCTTTATAAAATTGTTGGATGGCTTCGTCGATGTAAACCCAGCCTTTCCAACCTAAGTGCATATGATCTTTTAAGAAGTATTTATCGTATTCATGATTTGAGAAGTTGGCAATTGGATAACCAGCTTTTTCAATTTGCTCATGAACTTTCTTATAGTATGCTTCGCGGCGTTCTTTTGGGAAGCCAGCGTAGTCGTACCAAGGACCTTTGACAGGAACAGAAATGAAGAGTGGTTTTGCACCAGATTGTTTTAATAAATCAAGTACAATTTGTAAATCTTCATATTCTGGCGATTGGTCATAAGCATCATTTTTTAAGTAACCTTCACGTTGCTTTAATTTTTTCTTAATTTTGCTATTGAAGTAACCATCTTCGATACCATATTCATTAGATCCAGATTCTGCTGCACCTGTTTGATCCGCATGTTTACGAGCCTCTTCCCAGTTCATTTGTTTTAATGAAGGGTCAAGCTTCTCTTTGTGCGGTTTAATATTAAACATAGCTGTAAATAAATCTTTACGATCTAAAATGTTACGGTAAATATAAGCGAAAGGTTTAGCAGCAAGTGCTTTTACTTTATACTTCGTATCATCATAAGCGATACCTTCAAGCGAGATTTTTAATAAAGTTTCTTTTTTTACAATCTCAAAGTTTAATAAACGCTTTGCAATTTGTTTTTTCATTTCAGGTTTTAAATCATTGTTGAAAATGAAGTGGTAACCTTGTTGTTTTGAAAAGTTAGGTGCAAAGTGCGTCTCGTCAATACCTTGTGGTACAAACCATTGCGGAGAAAGAACGAATACCATTTTCTTATCTTTCAATTGATCCATTGTAGATGCGAAGTTTAACACATGTACAAGGTCTTGTGTTCCGCCGCGTCCAAGAAGGAATGGCGTAAATCCTTCAGGCTTTACTTTAAAATAATTAGATGGATGGAAAGCATCCATACGTGCGAATTCCGATGAACCGTACATCGGAAGATATTTTGGATCTGCTAACATCTTTTGCTGTAAAATCATACTTTGAATTTTTTCTTCTTTTAAAGAAGTAGCAGCTTGTTCTACTTTTTCATCACTTAAAAGTGGAAGTAGGAAGCGCGTTGGAATAAGTAAGAATACAGCAAAAAGGGCCAATGCTAAAAGCATCGGACCAAATTTTGCTTTGTTCATCGGATTTCTTCCAACTTTTTAATAACCATGTTTGGTGTAGCCCACTCGTCACGGTCAAAATCAGAAATAGAAACTTCAATATCTAAACGCTCTTGGAATTCAACTAATAAAGATACTACAGCGAAAGAATCAAGGATACCTTCCTCAAATAATTGAACATCTAAGTTTTCTTTCACAATATCGTTTTCACATACTTCTTCTAAAATATCTAATACTTGCTCTTTGAATTCTGCCATTTTTAAAATCTCCTTTATATCCGAAATTATTATATGTGCAACTTCTTAATGGAATAAGAAGGGTGCATTAAAAGTATCTGTTAAGGTGTCCAGAGAAGATTAGGAAACCGAAACATACAACGTGGAACGTAATTACAATCGCAAGGACGTGTGTAAATTTATTGTTTGGCCAAAACTTATGCTTTTTGTTTTTTCGTTCGAAAATATCGAATAAAATGAACAGTGCGGCATGATAGAGACCATAAATAACATATTGTGCAACAGCGCTTCCTTGGATGTGCCAAATTCCCATAATGAAGAAGTTTAAAAATGCACCGATATACGAAATTGTGTAACGGTTCTTAATTAACTTTTTCTTCGTTGCAAAAAAGACGAAACGCATGTAAATAAAATCACGGAACCAGAATGATAAACTCATGTGCCAGCGGTTCCAGAAGTCTTTAATATTACGACTAAGGAATGGCTTATTAAAGTTTTCTGGCGTTTTAATTCCCATCATGTAACTGATACCAATTACGAACGCACTATAACCTGCAAAGTCAAAGAATAATTGCATGCTAGTAGCGTACATAAAAATCACATTAGATAAAAGTGTATCTTGATTGGCGAATACGGCCTTTACAAGATATGTTGTTATCAAGTGTGCAATTATAAATTTGTAAAGAAAACCTTGGAAAATACGGTTAAGTCCTGTATATAGTAACTTTTGATATTCTTCACCGCTAGGTGGCTTTTGAATATCTTTTTGGAATCTACGGTAACGATCAATAGGTCCACTTGAAATCGCAGGGAAGAATAAAACAAACTCCCAGAAATTAAAGAAGGAAAGTTCTTTAATTAAATTATCACGAACTTCAAAGACCATTTGTACAGCTCTAAATGTTACGTAAGACATACCTGCGAAAACAATAAAATGTAATTCAGGTACAAACGGTGCAATTTTTGCCAAAATAAGAGGCAAAATCGATAAAATAACAGCTATGCAAAACATGAATGTACTATTATTTTGTTTTCTTAAAATTAAATAGCCTTTAATAAGGGCATATTGCCAAATAATAAATGCGGCTAACATAATCGCTTGCTTCGGTTTATCTGAGAAGATAATAGCAATCATGACTAATGTTAATACTGCATTATATTTACGCAACATTTTACCTTTTAATCCAGCTATGATAGTAGGTATTAATAAAATGCCCACTATAGCGAAAAAATAAAATGATCCATATGCGGTCATGCTGTAACCTCACTCAATAATTTTTTGCGATCTACCTTTCCATTTGGTGTCATTGGAATAGAAGATTGATACATGAATTTACGTGGAATCATGTAGTTTGGTAATCGCTCATTGAGTTCTTTTTTGATTGCAGATGTTAATTTGAATTCTTTTTCAAATGAATGTTCTCCAGGAACAACAACCGCTAATAAATAATCGTATTTTTCACCTTTTTTAATTGGAACGATAACTGCTCCTTCTACGTAAGAACACGCACGAAGGTGATGCTCAATTTCTTCTAATTCCATTCGATAACCATGCAACTTAATTTGGAAATCAAGACGACCATTATAGAATAGAAGACCATTTTCAACATAGCCAGCATCGCCTGTTTTATAGGCGCGCTCACCGTCAATCATAGTAAATGCTTTTTCTGTTAATTCAGGGCTTCCTAAATATCCAACGCTTACGCTTGGACCGACAATTACGATTTCACCTTTTTCACCATCAGGTGCAATCGTGCCATCTTCTTTCATAATAAGAAGGCGACAGTCTGATTTACAATAGCCAACTGGAAGTGATTTGTATTGATTAAGCACTTCTTCTGTAACGTGAATACCTGTTACAGCGACAGTAGCTTCTGTTGGACCGTAAGTATTCATAATTGTTGCTTTTTGGAAACGCTCAATTAATTTTCTAGCCACTTCATTTGGTAACACTTCACCGCAGAATAAGAATGTTTTCATGTTCGGAAGCATACTTTCAGAGAAGGATGCTTCCATTAAACACATTTCAGCGAAAGAAGGTGTCGAAGTCCATACTTGAATATCCGATTGCTCTAAAGAAGCAAACAAGTCTTTTGGACGCGCAATCATATCTTTATCGATTGCCCAAAGTGTACCACCTGTTACTAATGATGGGTAAATATCCATTACAGATAAATCGAATGAGAAAGGTGCTTGATTTAAGAATACTTGCCCTGTTTGTAAGTTGAAATCTTCTACAGCCCATTTTGTAAAGCTAACAAGGCAGTTATAAGTAATCTGAACCCCTTTCGGATTACCTGTGCTTCCTGATGTGTAAATAATGTAGAAGTTCTCATCACCTTTTACCGCATGTTCAGGATTTGGAGTGTTCCCTTTATGAGTAAAGAAAATATCTTTTAAGTTGTCTTCACTTACGATGCGAACTGGTAAATCAGTTACAGTTACTGCTGTTGCCGATAAAAGTAATTTCGCACCAGAATTTTCAGCAATACGTTGTACACGATCAGCTGGGATAGATAAATCTACAGGAATGTAAGCATGTCCAGCTTTTACACATCCTAAAAAGTTAACAATCATTTCAGGTTGCATATGGCCATACACCATAATTGGTGAACGATCGTCTGGATACTCAGAAGAAATCCAATGTGCCAACGCATCAGAATCTTCCTTTAATTGTTTGTACGTAATTTTCGCATCTCGCCAAACAAAAGCGGTTTGATCAGGCGTTTCTGCAGCCCACTTTTCAATTTGTTCTAATAACTTCATAACGTTCCCACCCTAGAATTCATTGTAAATAAATGTACTTGTGTTTGTATCATGGAATCCATACAACCAAAGTAATGCAAATAAAATTGCAAGATAATAAACCGTCTTTGCAACCCATTGTGTGAGTGGTCGAGACCATATCTCTTTTAATCTTTCCATGTCTTTCCCTCTCTTAATGAAATAATAGCTCTTTGTAGGTATCATGTCCTACATTATTGTGAAAAAAACAAAATCCCACATTTTAGGTAAAAATAAGTCAAAAGGCTCTTTTTTGATATTAGCACTAAATACTAAAAAAGAAAATCCCTAACTTAGCAATTATATTACATTCAGCATGAATTTGTAATGGGTTTGACATGTAAATAGAAAGTGGATTGTGTGAATACATAAAAGTGGACTATAAGAATACGTAAAAATACAGTATTTGTTTTTATTAATCATTCAAGACGGAGTAAACTTTTAAATTTCTAGTTCTTTTGAAAAGGAGGAAATTATCATGAATAGAGTGTGGAAGAATCTAATTTCGGAAGAAAATATCGTGAAATGGAGAAGGCACTTCCATAAGTATCCGGAATTATCATTTCATGAAAAAGAAACTTCGCAATTTATATATGATACATTATGCTCATTTTCTTCTTTTGAAGTAACGAGACCGACGAAGTATAGTGTACTAGCAATTAAAAGAGGTGTGAAGCAAGGGAAAGTAATTGCGATTCGAGCTGATATAGATGCTTTGCCAATTCAAGAGGAGACAAGTAAATCTTATACATCTGTGAATAAAGGAATGATGCATGCATGTGGGCACGATGCTCACACAGCTATTTTATTAAGCACAGCAGAGGTGCTATCAAATATAAAGGAAGATTTTGCAGGTGAGATTCGTCTATTCTCTCAGCACGCAGAAGAGGTGTATCCTGGCGGGGGACAAGAAATGGTTGAGGCAGGTGTAATGGACGGTGTTGATTATGTAATAGGTTTACATGTTATGTCTGGATTAGAAAGCGGAAAGATAGGAATTGTGTATGGGCCGATGATGGCGGCACCAGACGTATTTACAGTTGAAATTCAAGGCAAAGGAGGACATGCGGCGCGGCCAGAAGAAACGATAGACCCTATTGCTATCGGAGCACAGATTATTACAAATTTACAACATATCGTATCAAGAAATACGAGTGCTTTTATGCAAAGGGTTATTTCAGTTACACAATTTCATGGGGGAACGGCTGACAATATTATTCCTAGTACAGCAACTTTAATGGGAACCGTTCGTTCATTTAATCAAGCATTGAGGGTGGAAGCAGAAGGGAAAATCGAGAAAATTGTGAAAGGAATTACAGAAGCACATGGAGGATCGTATACATATACGTATCGATATGGATATGATCCGGTTATTAATGATGAATATATTACGAAAATAGTAGAAGAAAGTGCACTACATTTGTTTGGGAATGAGCGTGTTGTGAAGCTTGAACCTTCTATGGGTGGGGAAGATTTTTCAGCATATTTAAGAAAAGCACCCGGTTGTTTCATTAAATTAGGAACAGGTAATGAAAATATATATACTTGTTATCCACATCATCATCCGAAATTTGACGTGGATGAATCAGCATTAATTTGTGGAGTGGAGTTATTTTTAGAGACGACTATAAGATTACTAAAATCATAGAAAAACAAAAAAAGGCAACTGCACTCTATTGCAGTTGCTTTTATTTCTTTCCGTCAGAGAGGGCTGAGAAAGAACTATGCTCATTCATAGTATATGAATAGCTAACGGACAAGCTTGTACATTTTAATCATTTTTTTAAAAATAGTTGTTGACATTGATAATCAATGTCAATTAATCTAAATGTAGTTGAAATTGATAATTATTATCAATAGGATGGATGCGACATGTTAATGAGAAAAAATTTTCACCTTCTGCGGAGGGGATTAAAAGATAAAAATAAAGATAAAGATGTTGATCAGCATATGGAATGGCAAAGAAATGTAATTCGGTCTGAATATGTAGATGAGAAGAAGAGCATTCAAACAGAAAAAGAGATACAAAGTAAAGGGAGAGGTTCAGTTGAGTAAGTTAGTAATGATTTTTGCAAGTATGATGGAATTATTTTAGGTGCATACACTTGGGGAGATGGTGATCTTCCTGATGATTTCTTAGATTTTTATGATGCAATGGATTCTATTGATTTAACTGGGAAAAAAGCGGCAGTATTCGGATCATGTGATTCGGCTTATCCGAAATACGGAGTGGCAGTTGACATTTTAATAGAAAAGCTACAAGAGCGCGGGGCAGCAATTGTGTTAGAAGGACTAAAAGTAGAATTAACGCCAGAAGATGAAGATGTAGAAAAATGTATACAGTTTGGAGCTGAATTTGTAAAATACCTTTCTTAATGGCAGAAGGGAGATGAAGAGCAAGTGCATGAGAAAATCTCAATCAAAACGATGACAGATTATCATTTGTATGATTTTATGCGTTGTCCGCATAAATTTTATTTTCGTCATATAAAAAGAAGAGAACCTTCTTCATTTGAATGGCAACAAATAGCACAAATGATTGTCAATCAAATTATTAACGAGTATTACATGCTACCTGCGGGTCAACAAACGAAAATTGTACTTTTAATATTAATAGAAAAGTATTGGAAAAAAGTAAGGATTAATATGTTTGCTTCGAAGACGGAGTACTATATTGTATTAGCGAAGCTAACAGATCACTTATTACAGTTTGTTGAAAAGGATGATAGTCAGACACCACCATTGTTTTTATACGAGAAGTTTCAAACATATATGGAAGAGTTAGGTGTCCACATGTCATTGACATTTGAAGTTGGTGAGTGGAGTGCTGAGTCGTTTGTAATTAAAAAGTATGTTGTCGATGCAGATGAGGAAATGCTTGCTCTTTGTCAGAAGCTAATGACAGTATTCGGTTATAAAGCTTTCGGCGTTCTTCCAGGAAAGATTGAAGTTATTAATTTAATAGAAGGAACTAAGTATGAGTACATTCCGAAACAGGAAGATATTATAACTGGAATGGCTGATTTATCTAGAATGAAAGAAATGTTGCAACAACCTGAGCATTATACAGAGCGTCATTTTCGTTCTGAGTGTATAAGTTGTGCATTTCGTAGTGAATGCCAAGGGGAAGAAGTAAAGAAAGAAGCGGAGCAGAAGAAAAATATCGTACATTAAAGGATGCAACTTTGCATCCTTTTTTGTTGTTGACATGAAAAGCTTTTCATCATTTACCGTATATTTGTAGCAGATTTTAATAAAGGGAGGAATAATCAATGAAAGATGAAACGAAAGTATTTCAATGGTTAAAAGAACAGAATGCTCCTTTTGAAATTCAACTGCAAATTTTACAGGCATTTCAATTGTATAAAGTCATTGTTGAAATGGATAAAAAGTTAATGTTGTATGAGGAGAGAGTATATAGGGAGAGAATGTAATCTCATCCCTGTAATATCGTTTTTAGCTGTTCTGTGCCTGTAATGAATTCGAGTTTATTCTCTGACTCAAAGTTATAAATAATATTATGTAGTAAAGGACTGTATTGATAAAAGATAGTAATGCGATGAATGAGTAATGGATCATGATGAGAAATAAGTGTACTGTACTGTTCATATACAGATGTAGTAAACTCATGTCCGAAATCATAATATAGTCCTGCAAAATCAAAAGCAGGATCGCCAATTTGCGCATCACCAAAATCGATAACACCTGAAATGCTTTTGTTATGCTTGTTAAATAAAATGTGATGATGAGTAAAATCAGCGTGAATGATTGTATTTTGAAAAGTGGATGTAGCTAAACATGCAAAGAAATTTTCAAATAAGCGATTTAAGGCTAGTAGTGAGATATTGGTTTAATTTTGTTTGTAGCTCTTTCCAGTAGGTACATGTTTTTTCAATAGGGAAACATAGCGTTGTAACTTGGTGTAAAGGAATGCTATGTAGTACCGCAAGGAAAGTAGCTAATTGTGTAATAATTGCTTTCAGCTCTGGATCCTCCAGCGTGGCAACTGTGTCTGTTTTTAATGGTTCACCATGAATGAGAGTATAGTAACTACAAAGAGGAACCTCATCAGATTCATTTTTATAAATTAGGTGATATTGTGGAACTTCGATTTCTTGTAGTGATTGAGTGAGAATTGCGCATAGTTCTTTTTCTAACGGAATTCGCATCGCATATTCCTGTTTTCGTGGGAAACGAAACAATAGCTCATCATTTACTATAATTGCTACATTATCCCATCCTTCTTCATTTTGTTTATATGAATGTATAGAAAGATTAGGCAAAGCTTCTTTTATATAATGTTTGTAAGAGTCCATAATTGTTCCTCGTTTCTAAGTTAAGTTATTCCACTTTATGATATCAGAATTTTCTTTCTATACATTAAAATATAGCTATCATTATGAAGAAGGACGGGAGTATTACGAAAAAAAGACTGTTAATCAGTTCTCTATGTATCGCTTTTGTATTGTTTTGGTCATATAAAGAGGAGGTTTTTGCTACCTTTAAACCGATTGATCAGTACGAGTTAAATAAGGAGTTAAAGAACAAAAGTATAGAAAATTTAACTCATAATGAAATGAGAAAGGTAGGAGAGCATTTTGTGACCGAGCAACTATCAGTGTTTGGGTCTACTAATAAAGAAGATGTGAAACGAAAAGGTGAAGAACTATTTTTAAATAGAGGGTATGAACAATTAATGGGAAATTATTATCCAAATCGTTTTCGAGATTTAGAGTATAAATTTACAAACGAGGAGGTACGTGAAGAGACCGATGAGAGTTTTCTTTATCAAGCTGTAGCGTACGTTGCGGGTACTGAAAATGGTAAGAGAAGTGAAATGAAATTGAATTATGAAGTGAAAATTGTAAAGGTTAATAATATATTTATGGTGCTAGAACAAAAGCAGAGCGTACAATAAAGGAAATTCATTGCTCAATAGAACATTTGGGGGGTGTATTACTTAATGCGGAATAAAAAGGCCCTCAAGGAATAAAGGGCCTTTAAAGATTTTCATTTTGTTGACCAAGTTCTTTTTGAGCAATATATAAATTTCCTTGCTCGACTTGTTTAAGGGTATGAACAGAATCTCCTGCATATCCTTTTTGTGTTTTAACAGTTCTTTTTGAACGATTGGAATCTTGTTTCTTCATATAATAGGCCACCTTTCATCAAAAATAAACGAAAATGATAAGTATGAGTAATACAGCAGCGAAAATGGTAATGCCCATTAAAAACGAAGTGTTTTTATATTTAGGTGGCTTATGTACATCTTGCCGATATCCAGGTGAAATTTCAGGGGCAAATTCTTCATCGAATGATTGCTTTTTTTCTTTGTCGTCCATATGTACCCACCTTTCTTTTTCATTATATTATACGTTACAAGAAAAAATATGCATAAAGAAAACAGCCGCTTTATTATTAGCGGCTGTTTTCTTTATGCATATTTTCGTTGTACTTGAAAGAGACGGATAAGTAGGAAGGCAGCGCCAAATGCTAGACCGATAATAAGACCGATCCAATAGCCTTTTGCGGCCCATTCTGTATACGTTGCTAATATATAACCTAGTGGTAGACCTATTATCCAATAAGCAATTAAAGTCATAATTAGAGCGACATTTACATCTTTATAACCACGCAGAGCTCCTTGTACAGGAGTTGCAATTGCATCTGAAATTTGAAATAAAATCGCAAAGATAAGAAATTCTTTTGCTAAATGATGAACTTTTGCATCTGTCGTATAAATAGAAGCAATTTGATCATCAAAGAAGTAGAGAAGAATCGAATATAATAAAGCAAAGGCAAGGGCTAATCCAATTCCAATCAGTCCGTATTGTTTTGCATTATCGAAACGTTTTGCACCAACTTCGAATCCGACCGCAATAGTCATTGCCATTGCTAAACTTAGCGGAGTCATATATAACAAGGAAGCAAAGTTCATAGCTGCTTGGTGAGCTGCAATAGTTGTCGTACTAAAATTACTCATCATAAGCGTTACCGCAGCGAAAATACTCGTTTCAAAAAAGATAGCAAATCCGATAGGGACGCCAAGCTTTAAGAATGCTGTCCAACTCGAAAGAGAAGGGCGGTATAATTGTTTGAAAATGTTGAAAGAGGCAAAAGGCTCTTTCGTCTGAATAATAATGACTGTAATAATTAAAATGCACCAATATGTTGCAGTGGAAGCAATTGCCGCTCCGACACCACCAAGCTTTGGGAAACCGAAGTTACCAAAGATTAATAAGTAATTTAATATTACGTTAATTGGTAATGATAGTAATGTAATAATCATCGTTGTTCGAGTTTTTCCTAATGCATCAATAAATCCACGTAAAACCGTGTAAGTGAATAAAGGTATAATTCCTATTGCGATAATACTTAAAAATTGAGCTGCAATACGTTCCACAGGTTCTTCTAAGCGCATGCCGTTTAAAATAGGTGAAACGACGAAGAAACCGATGAGGATAACAACGAAGCTAGCACAAATTGCTAAATAAACTGCTTGTATGACAACGTGAGGAACGTCCTCTTTTTTCTTGGACCCAACGAGCTGGGCAACAATGGGAGTCGTGGCCATTAAAATCCCTGTTAACCCAGTACTAACTGGAATCCATATACTTGTTCCAATTGCGACACCTGCTAAATCAGTTGGGCTTGCATGTCCTGACATTGTTGTATCGAAAAAGCTCATCGCAAATAATGACATTTGCGTTACGAAAATCGGAAAAAATAGTAATACAAATTGATTTAACTTTTGTGAGAATGAAGTAGTTTCTTTCATAAAATCCCCTTTCCGTATAAAAAAACAAACTCTTACTATCATACAATTTAATCAAAGATTAGAAAAGAAATACGCGCCTACAACATATGAAACCAATAAAAAAAAGGATGCACTTTGAAAAGGGATAAGGTATTATGATAAGGTGTGAAAAAATTACATATTATTTGTTATTAAGGAGGCACTACTTGTGGCTGATTGGTTAATTGGTTTAATCATGGGTGCTGTTGAAGGGTTAACAGAGTTTCTACCAGTATCATCAACAGGACATATGATTTTAACAGGACATTTAATTGGATTTGACGATGAGAGAGCGAAAGTTTTTGAAGTTGTTATCCAATTGGGATCGATTTTAGCAGTTGTTGTTATATTTTGGAAGCGTCTATGGTCGTTAGTTGGAATAGGTAAAGTAACAGACGGACCATCGTTAAATTTATTACATATTATTATCGGGATGATTCCTGCCGGGGTACTTGGCGTATTATTCCATAGCACTATTAAAGAGGTTTTATTTGGTCCAGGACCAGTTGTTATTAGCTTAGTAGCCGGTGGTATTTTAATGATTGTTGCTGAGAAGTTTTCAAAACCAAGTACAGCAAGAACGTTAGATGAAATCACATATAAACAGGCATTTACAATTGGAATGTTCCAATGTTTAGCTCTTTGGCCAGGATTTTCTCGTTCTGGTTCTACAATAAGTGGTGGTTTATTAGCTCGCGTGTCGCATACAGCGGCAGCTGAATATACGTTCATTTTAGCGGTACCGATGATGGTAGCTGCAAGTGGCTTAGATTTAATTAAAAGCTGGGATGTATTAAGCTCAGCAGATATAACGCTATTTGTAACAGGATTTGTAACTGCATTCGTTGTTGCGATGCTTGCAATTGTTTCATTCTTGAAATTATTATCTCGTGTAAAACTAACACCGTTCGCTTATTATCGTTTCATTTTAGCTGCGGTATTCTATTTCTTCATTATGTAAAATAAAAACCTGCCGAGCTCGGCAGGTTTTTATTTTACTAATTTTTCTATCATGTTTTCCATTACATGTTCCCAAAGAGAAGTATCATCAGCTAATGTAGCACGGAAATTAGCATACATTTCTTTTTGTTTTTCTTCGAATGTTGGATCTTCTTTTTCAGGTAATGTAGCGCGCATTGAAGTTACTAATTCTTGTACTTTTGGAGCGCGTGGTCCAAAGACGGCTTGTTCATTTCCATCTTTATCAATGAAAATAAAAATTGGAATCGCACGTGCTGTTCCATTTGTTAAATATTGATCCATTAATTCTAAGTTTTCATCGCGAATTAATAAACGCATATCAATATTTGCAACTTCAGAAATTCGTTTCATAACAGGTACGCATAAAAGTGCATCGCCACACCAATTAGCAGTTAATACGATAACACGCCAGCCATCATTTTGACGTTCTTCTAATACAGGAAGTAATTCATTTGGAATTAAAAAATTATTGTAAATGTGTAGTAGCTCGTATTGGTTTACTTGCATTTCATTCACATATGTATCAAAGGACATACCTTTATCAGCCCATTGTTGTAAGTTCATAATTAACACCTCTTTAGTAAGATTTGCTTTCATTGTACCAACTTTTATATAGAAAAGCTTGTATTCTTACTCTTTCTTGTCACTTAATAATTTATTTAATAGAAAAAAGAATAGTACGACACATAATTCAGTTAAGTTGGACATTTGTACGCTTTCTATCCAATCATCAGCAGTATGAATGACGAACCAATCTAGTGTAATTTCAATGAATGAGAAAAGAGTGAGAGAAATCCAATTTGGCATGTTTTGAGTTAATGGATATAGCAGCGCTTTGAAGAAACTGAAAATAAATAATGTAATACCATCTAAGAAAGTGATTAATAGAAAAAAGAGAAGTAAAGCAGTACGTGAACTATACGCTATACTTGTAATTTGAAAGATTCCTACATATACAAAAAATATAAATGTAAAAACTATAATGAGAAAAAGAGCAATAATACTAATGATAATTGTTTTATCTTTTAGGCTGAGATTTGAGAACCTATCCTCCTCATGCATTAAAATACCCCTTTTTCTGGAAGTTGACTTCATTTTATCATGAAATACATATTAAAAAACTACGAATTATGGGAAAATAAGGTGACAAAAAGTAAGATTTCATGTAAAATTATTAATAAGGTTTTTATTTAACTAAATGAAATAAAAGGAGCTGTCAATGTTGTCTCAAAATCGAGAGCAATTAATGGAAGAACTATCGACAAATGTGTTTGCTATGTTTCGCACGTTGCGTAATGATATCGGAAAAATATTCGGTGGTTACATACCGTGGAATGAATTCATCGTCCTAAGAATATTAAATCGTACGAATAAAGAAATGGTATCGCGTGTAGCAAATGAATTAAATGTGTCGAATAGTCATATTACAGCTGTTACAGAAAAATTAATTAATAAAGGTTTTGTAACTCGTTCACGTTCTACATCAGATCGCCGAGTTGTGTATTTAGAGATTACAGAACAAGGGAAAGATTTAGTTGCGAAAATGGAAGATGCGAAAAAACAATATTTACAAGAAAGATTCTCTGCACTTTCAGAAGATGAAATGAATGTAATGATTTCAATTTCCAAAAAACTTATTTAAGTGATTATAAACAAGAAAACGCTTACGTGATAAAATAGAAGGTCTTCCTTATAGATGGGAGATCTTCTTTCGTGTGTAATAGATGTTAATAAATAAAATGTGTATGAAAAAAGATAGAGCGCCATACTACTAATACAAGGAAGGAGGGAGAAATATGACGAATCGTAACGGTAGTAAAGGGAGCGGTAATCAAGGATCACCAAAGTCCGGCCAATTTAATCAGGAATTTAGCACTGAATTTGAAACTGGTAATGATAATAAAGGAAAAGAATATCGTTCTAAAAAAGGGAGTAAATCAAAAAAGGAGTGAAATAATTCACTCCTTTTTTGATTTACGATGCTGCCGATTGATCCGTATTATATTTTTCTTCTGATTTTGCGACAATCATTGCGCAAATTGCATCCCCAGAAATGTTTACAGCTGTTCTAGACATATCTAGAATACGGTCAATACCGATAATTAAAGCGATACCTTCTACTGGTAGATTTACTGGATTTAAAACCATTGTAAGCATTACAAGTCCAACACCAGGTACACCAGCAGTACCGATACTAGCTAGTACAGCAGTTAATACGACCATAGCTAATTGCGGTAATGTAAGTTCAACTCCGTATACTTGAGCGATAAATACAGTGGCTACTCCTTGCATAATGGCAGTACCATCCATATTAATAGTTGCCCCTAGTGGTTGTACAAATGAGCTTATCGCTTTTGGAACGCCAAGCTTATCTTGTGCTGTTTTCATTGCAAATGGAAGCGATGCATTAGAGCTAGATGTACTAAATCCAATTGCCATTACTGGTCCGAAATGTTTAAAGAAACGAACAATACTTTCTTTTGCTAATACCTTTAATAAGCCGCCATATACAAAGACCCCGTGAATAATGAGTACTAACATAACGACAATCATATACTTGAACATCGCAGCGACGCCTGCAAGACCCATTTTACCAACGGATGAAGCGAGCAAACCGAATGTTCCAATTGGGGCTAATTTCATAACGAGATTAACAAGATACATCATTAATTCGTTGCCCTGTTCAAGTAATGAATGGATACCTTGAACTCGTTTTCCTAAAATAGCTATACCGAGTCCAATCAATACGGCAAAGGCAATGATTTGTAACATGTTTCCGTCAGCCATGGCTTTTGCTGGGTTATCTGGTACGATATTTAACAATGTGTCGACGAAAGATGTTTCAGTTTTTGCACCTTCATACTTAAGACCTTCTGTTTTAAAATTACCGCCAGCTCCTGGTTTTATAATAAGTGCAAATGTAACCGCTATAGAGATGGCAACCGCAGTTGTTACGAGAAAGAATGAAATTGATTTTAAACCGATTCTTCCAAGTTGTTTCGGATCTCCAAGACCGGCAGCACCAAGTACGATAGAAATGAACACAACAGGAACAACTAGCATTTTAATAAGTCGAATAAATAATTGACCAATTGGGTTGAACACATATTGATTTAGTGGCTCAAAGATAGATGGAGCAGCTAAATTTAGAGTGAGTCCAACAACTAGACCTAGGAATAATGCGATTAAGATTGCTTTTGTTTGTTTCAATAAAATCCCCCCTTTTGTTTTTGCAAAATTTCTTTCTAAAGTAATTATACCGAAAAAATACCTAATTTGACAATATTTTCTGAATTTTTTGTTTTAATTTAAGTGTAGATAGACTGATTTTGTGTTTGGAAAATAAAATAGACCATCACATTGAACTGAACCCAAAAAATTAGACAAATATATTAAGCAGCTACTAAGGATTGAACTCTGTATTGCAAAGGGGACAATCCTTTTAGTTTTG
>NZ_JAKUGE010000076.1:0-16493 GCF_022663795.1 Bacillus cereus group sp. BfR-BA-01349 | reverse complement strand
TCTTCTAATTTTCCCCATAAAAAATCCCCTCCATAATAAACAGTAAAGTAACTTTCTTTCAACTGTCTACTATAAGGGGATCATATCATTCGACAGGAGTCATCTTCTTTAAATTCCACTGATATCTATGCTGATTGTAGTATTTCATATAGTCTTTAATTTCTTGTTTTAACTGTGTGAAAGATGTACAAGTTTTGATGTGAGCTTCATCTTTAAAGTGCCCGAAAAAAGATTCTTGAGGGGCATTATCCCAACAGTTTCCTCGTCTTGACATGGATTGTCCCAGCTTTAATTCTTTGACTAACTTTTGATAGGTAGGGCTTGTGTAATGAGTACCTTGATCAGAATGAATATAGGCATCTTGCGTTAATCGTACCTTCTTATTCTTCTTTAGTTTGTGAAGAGTCGTCGTTGCGATATCTAGGGTAAGTCGTTCTGACACATGGTAAGCTAAAACTTCATTCGTAGACCCGTCTAGAATGGTAGATAAATATCCTTTTTGATTCTTACCATAAGACAGGTATGTGATGTCGGTAAGAAGTACCTTTCCTGGTACACCTTGCCTGAATTCTCGTTTTAATTGATTGGGTACCACGAAGTGTTCTTTCGTCGCTCTCAACATTTTTTTATAAGGATTTTCTTTGCGAATGGGACAGATAATCCCATATTTTTTCATGATTCTACGGATGCGTTTCAAATTGTAGACAACTTGAAATTGACCCGCCAATGTCATTTTGATCTGACGAGCCCCCTTCTTTCGGTTTTTAAATCGAAATGCCCTTACTATCATCTCTTTCACCATTTCATCTTGATGCGTTCTTTTCTCTCGCCGACTTTGAGAAATAGCTGAAAAATAATTATAGTATCCAGAGCGTGAAACACCTGCGATCTGACACAAATATCTCACCATATTTTTTAAGCGATATTTTTCAATAATAGAACGAATTAATAGGTACTTTTGACTAGGCTGTAACGTTATTTCTTTCCCATCCTCCCTTCCATAAGCTTGATCTTTTTTAACAGTTCATTTTCAGATTTTAATAAGTTTCGTTCCGCTTCCAAACGTGCGTATTTCTCTTCTAATGTAAGTTCTCTTTCTGACTTTCTTCCTGAGTTTTCCTTACGTGTGTCTCTTAAGCCAAATACACCATTTTGCTTATAAGAAGTACGCCATCTATTTCCTGATGACACAATACGTTGTAGACCGATGATATCTATATCAAAACCACATTCTTCAAAAATGATACGAGGTGGTTTACCCTGTTCATTTTCCTCAATAAAAATACGCTTGAATTCGTCAGTATAGGTAATTCCTTTTTGGCTTACCGATTTTACATATCGATTTTTTGATAGTATTTGAACTTCTTTTTCTGTAAATAATGTTTTCGTCATTTTAAAATTTCTCCGATTCTCATTTTTCTCTCATTATACAAGAAATACCCTATAGAATAGACTTTTTTTAAGTGTCTATTCTATAGGGTACATTTTATAATAGCAGTCTTATTTTTTTATGCATGTATTCTTTTTTCCTTTGTTAATTGGATCATTTTATTAACAAGTGGCTTCCACTTTTCTTCAGTTACAAATTTTATATCAATCAACCTTTTAATATTCTTTTGCATTATATTAGTTAACTCTTTGTACACCTCATTTTCAGATAAAACTTCTATTAAGTAAGCATCCGCACCTATAACTACAGACGTTGATGATGCAATTGCTATGGACATTTTATCTAATAGATGTTTGAAAGAAATTAATTTTGTTTGCTTATCAAGAAGAGTGTTTACTACCGTTGCTAATTCTCCCTGATACTGAACTTTGTAATCCTTTTGTGCATCTGGAAATACAATATCTAATACATAATTATCTGTTGCTATTATTGACATTTTATCTATAGCTTTATTAAGTGTCTTCTTGCTATATTCTGTAATATCTACCTTTTCTTCTGCAGGTTGTTGAACTGTTGGAGATAATGACTTCGGACGAACCGGAACATTTCCACTACCCGTTAATTCTCTTACTCGTTTTTCTAATTCATTAATCTTTCTAACTAGCCTGTTTTCCTCTTGAGCTTCTGTAGCTAATTGAATTAAACCTACTTCAAGAGAAACTTGTGCATTATTACTAAACTTCATCTCATTTTTTACTTCCGTAAGCTTACGGATCATCATTTGCATTTTATAAATTTCTCCTTCTTCTAATAACTCATAAAACTTATTATTTAAAATTGCTGTAGTAATATTATCTTCTTGAACTTTAAACGCTTTACTAATTACAAGATCTCTTAAATATCCTATAAGGTCCTCTAATAGATATATTGGTTCCTTACCATTTAAAATTACTTGGTTAATTAAATTCAGTATTTCAATGGTATTTCCTTTTAATAAATCCCCAATACACGCTTCAATCTTTTCAATTGAGATGCGTCCTACCACTTCGGAAACATCATCTTTTGTAATTGTTTCATTGGTAGCAAATGCAATAGTTTGATCCATTAAACTTAATGCATCACGCATGCCTCCTTGTGCAAGCATACCTAGTAACTGTAAGGCCTCCTCTTCAATCTTCACCTCTTCTTTTATTGCTACATGCCGTAATCTTTCTATTATGTCTCTCGGCCCTATTCTTCTGAAATCAAAACGTTGACAACGTGAAATAATAGTCGCTGGAATCTTGTGAACATCTGTTGTAGCTAAAATAAATATCACATGTTTTGGAGGTTCTTCTAAGGTTTTCAATAAAGCATTGAACGCCCCTGTAGAAAGCATATGAACTTCGTCAATGATATACACTTTATATTTACCCGTTCCAGGAGCATAAGCTACTTGTTCTCTAATTTCACGAATTTGTTCTACACCATTGTTAGATGCCGCATCTATTTCTAAAACGTCTGCATGTGAATTCCCACGAATCGTTTTACATTGTGAGCATTCATTGCATGGTTCTCCTTCATTATTTAGATTTTCACAGTTCAATGAAGTTGCTATCAATTTTGCAATTGTAGTTTTTCCAGTACCACGCGGACCAGTAAACATATAAGCATGAGAAAATTTAGCTAGTTTTAAGGCATTTTGGATAGTCTGTTTAATATGGTTTTGTCCGATTAATTCGATAAAATTTGTTGGTCGATATTTTCTATAAAGTGCTTGATACATTTTAAATTCCCCCAATATTGTTATATTCTTTTTTTATTGATTGTTAATTGTTAACAGATTTACTTAATAATTAGCCTTTTAATCCTCCTTAATATTTTCTAAGTGCACAAAAAAAAGGACCTATTGTGACGACAAATTAAGCTAATTGCTTTTTTCATCGACCCAATAGGTCCTTAATATTTTGGTTTAGAAATAATGAAAAATAATTTAATATACTAATATTATACTACTTTTCTCTATATCTGAAAACTACACTTTGAAATGGATAACATTTTTTGATTCTATATTGGTTTCCATAATTTTGGACGTGGATGTGTTAAATATCCAATATCATTTCCAACTATAACTCCATATTGAGCATATCCATCGCTATCTACATACCAGCAAACAACTGATAATAGATTGGCAGCAGCGTTATGGTTATGTAATGGTATAGGAGATTTATAAACATTAGAGGCCCACCCTCTTTGAGAATCTATTTTAGCACCTGGTACACTCAATAATTTATTACTTTGATTCATGATCCAGCAGCCAAATTCTGTTCCAGAGCTAACATCAAATCCTTTATACCAATACAGATTATTAATTCTCATCCACAATGGATAATCTGGTTCATTTGGATAAGTTTCATGAATAAATTTACTACCCGTTAACGAAAATTGTAATTTTTCGTTATAAAGGGTTTCATCTTCTACAATGCTTGTGTACTCATCTAATTGTTTAAAATATCTACAACAATTAGCAGTTGTTGGATCACTATAGTTTATATCTCGAAAGAAAGGACACGTTTCTTCAAAATGAAGGCAATGTATGCATCTTTTCACTTCGAATTTAGTGTCAACTAATCTCATTTGTTCCCTTCCTTTCAAAACTAGATATTACCGATAATCAATGGTGATACAATGGATAAGATTAGTATTAGTGCAGAACCTATCTTGAGAGATTTACTCCATTTAAAATATTTAGGGTGTTCAAATCTTTTATATAACATTTTCAAAAATAGACCTATTAATAGCATTCCTATAGCCGCATGTATACCTATTGTAGTTAGAAAATCTACTGAATCCCTCATTAAAGAAGCTATACCTTCAATATCATTGGTCAAGAATAATAAAGGTACTAAACGTAATAATAAGATTGCTACGATAGTTCCAATAATTCCCCTTACAGAAGTTTGTAACCATTGTGCATGTTTGGTTATCATAGCCACCGCTAATATAACTACAGAGATGGCAAAACAAATCATAAAGAAATAAAATGTGATATTAATAGCAAGCGGTATTAAACCATGAAAGCTATTTAAAACACCGCTTGCTGCTTCTACATTTGAATTGTTCTCTTTTTGATACTCAACATACTTATTAAAATATTCCACGTTAAAGTTATTAGATGTTGCTAATAAAAACTTCACTTCACCACTCCCTACAACTCTATAGATCTTGAGAATTTCACTTTTATTGATTGGTAGTGAATGCGCATATTGTTCTCTTTAATTGCTACATCGATATTTGAAGTATGCTCTTTTGTATAGTTCTCAATTATATGACATGTTGCAATCCAGTTGTTAAAGAATTGTTCATTAATTACTGCCTCTTTGAGATACTTAATCATATTAAAATCATATTCGAAATTAAACATAATCTTAATTTTACGTATTTTATGTTTTTGCACCTCAAAGTGCATCCCTTTAATAAAAGGAGCAAATTTTGTAAGTTTTCTATATTTCATAGCAATATAACTTACCCACTCTTTTTTATTAGGTATAACAATAACGAGTTCAGCTTTAACTTCCTTCTCTAAACTGCCATCCTCTTTTACTAGCATCTTAACCTGAGTACGATCATTTAAATTTGTAAAGTTCTTCTGCAATGGTTGCAAAATACTATAATATATATATGATGTATCCTCATATAAAGCATTATAATCAAATGTACTAGAAATTGTTTTTGCTGCCTCTGCTTCACCTACACAGTCATGCACATGTTTACCAGAAATTTTATCTTGAGAACGTTGTAAAGAAACGCTTATCTTTTCAACAGCAGGAAATTGATTCTTCCATTTATTTATAACAAAAGAGACTTCATCATCTGGAAAATTTGTATCACTTATTTTTTGATTAAGCACACTCATGACCTCCTTGCATATTATAACGATTCTACCCTCTTTTTTTAATCGTTTCGGTCAACTTTTCCAATTTTTATGTATTTTTATTTATATAGCAACTCTAACAAAAATAAATATATCATAACTATAAAACATAAACTTTTGTAAATAAGCTTTATTAACCCTACTTTGTGAAATATGTATCAATCTATTCTCGAATAGATTAGATTGATTTCATAAAACCCCTTTTTACGTACAAAAGACACCGCATATGCGATGTCTTTTGTATATTAACTTTAATGGCCGCCCCCACCAGGCTGCTCTATCATGTAAAGAGAAAGGGTATTATCTTTATTTTTTAATTCTTGGATGTGTTCGAATTTACTATCTGTATTATTAATTATAAAGAAACAAGATAAAGTTATTAATGCAATTACAATTTTTTTCAAGCTGATTCCTCCTTTACTAAACTAAACTCGGAACAATCTCCTTTATTGTAGATCATTTCCGGTAATTTTACAAAAAACTTATCTTTTTTCTCTAGGAACAGTAGAATTGATTGCTTTATTATATTTAAATTGTTTTTGGCTAATCCTTCATAGCATGTTAATAAAGGTGTCATTGTACCTTGTAGGTGTATTTTATCTAACATCAATATAGCCTGTTTTTTTCTCCAATTTTTATTAAGTATAAAATTTTATCTTCAACTTTAAGTTTATCTGGATTTATAGTTTCTATTTCTTTATCCCATATTAACTTTAAGAAATTTAGATTACTTAATGCAAGCTCGTATCTTAGGGTATCAGGCCAAGACTCAAACATTTTTAGAGCTTTGGTGGTGTATTTATATGATTCGTTAAAATTAGAAAATATATAACTCTCACCATACCTTAAATCTAGTAAACCTTTTACGGCAGGTAAATATTTCAATGCGGAATTCTTTTGTATCAAGCTATTTTGCATACGAAATTCAACCAAATTATCTTCGCGTAATAATTGATAACAATCTATTTCTGCTAACCAAAAACTAATTAGTTCATTTAAGTCAGAATTCTTTATAAACCGCAAGTTCTCCTCTATTCTGCTCCGATATGTAGCTATGAGACTAACTTCACTTAAATCTAATAATATAAGTATCTTTAAAATATCATGCAATATAGCTATATCAGCTTGAGTTTTAGCGTTTACTGGATTCATTCTTTCTAATTCCAAAAATTGCTTTCGAACGTCCGAATCATTTAATCTCTCATTATATAATTTAAAAATCTTAGAATAATTCCTCAGACACGTTTCTTTAGAATTTGAACATAACTCTATTAAATTTTCTAGGACCGATACATATCTATTTAAATATGCAATAATAAAGGCTAATTTTATATTAATGCTTCTTCTTTTTTTTAAGCTTATAAGATGTTCTAAAACTAACTTTTCTTGCTCATACCTATTATGAGGAGAAACTTTTTGAATTATTTTACATAGTGTTGTAATTGATATCTCGCTCTCACCGTTAATCCATTTCGATATAGTTGGCTGAGTAACATCTACTTGTATTCCTAAATCACCATAACTTAAGTTTTTCTCGGAAATGTAATCATCAATTCTTTTTTTTACAAAATTCATGTTCCTCCCCCTGAAAAATTAATTTATTTAATTTATGATCGTCATATATTAAAACACATACTACATATTTCAATATAGCATATTCATAATTTAGGAGATTATTAAATTTTTTCGAGCATTTAAAACCAAAAAGATGCCTCGCTTACATACTTTTTAATTCTAAACATCGGGATTTTTTATTTTTTACAAACTAATTACACTACGTTAAAGTAACTCCTCTAAACTAATTCCCAACGCATTTGCTATATTCTTAATCGATTTAATCGAGGGATTTTTTAAAGTTCCGTTTTCTATATGTGAAATAGTCGGCTGTGGAACCCCTGATTTTTCTGCAAGCTTTGACTGCGTCCAGCCTTTATTTAACCTCTTTTCTTTTACCTTGTGCAATTGAAACATTCCTCCTAATCAACGAAAACATAAAAAACTTTATATAATTTCAACAGACATCTATATAATGGTCGCTTTTATATCTATTTTATTTACTTTGGTCTCTTTTTTTGGTCTTTGGTCTTTTTACAATACGAATGCACTCGAGATTATTCATATATCAATATCTTTAAATGACAATAACTTGTGATAACAATATAGTATATGAGAATATTAATATTTTGAAGGGCCAAAAAAATACCCCTCCCCAACTTGGTATTTATGTGTTATTATATAAAGTTATTTAGATATAAATTGCATAGGATTTAAGCTATATTTAATTCTTTTACCAATTTACAGTGTACCTACCTCATAATAATAATAATAATATAAAGATTATCAATCTCATCTAATTATGAGGTTTAGATTCATAACTATTTTATGTGGATTCCTTACTATTATCTAATTTTATCATTAATTTTTTTTAGTTGTTTTTTTATTGTTTCAACTGATTTAAATAATACATCAGCTATTTGCACTTTATTTAAACCTTTTTCTTTCAGTGTGTATACCTGTCGTTCTGAAGGTGTTAGTACACTAATCTTTCTTTCAGTTGTAAGTGCATTAATTACCACAGAAGATACATCAGGATGGATACTAACCTTATTTGCGAAGGCTTCACGGACTACCCTTGGAATGTCTCGATAAGAAGTCTTATTAACGTAATTCATTGCGCCTTTATCAAAAGCTTTTAAAATTACTTCTTCTTCATCCCAAGAGGTTAACATAATAATTCTGTTTATGCCTTTTTCTTTAAGTGGGCTTCCCACTTCAAGCCCACTTAAATTAGTAGGATCATCACTCAAAGTTAAATCTAATAAAACTACATCAATCATTTCTGGAACGCTATTAATTGCTTGTTCTTTATTATAGGCTTTTTTTACAACTACAAGATCATCTTCTTTTTCAATAAAATTGGTTAAACATTTCATCCAGACTTCATCATCTTCTACTATCATCAATCTAATTTTCATAAATGATTACTCCTAACTATTAGAATTAGATTGTAGCTTAATTTCTTTAACTCTTTTTGAAGGAAATGATAATATCATATTTGTTCCGTGGCCTACTTTACTTTTAACTGATATTTCGCCGCCATGTTTCTGCATCACATTATAACAATACGACAACCCTAATCCATAGTTACCTTTTGTTCCTTTTGTAGAATAAAAAGGGTTTAAAACAAGCGATAATTTATCTTTTTCGATCCCTTTACCCGTATCCGCAAAATCAATATAAACTTTTCTATAAGTTTTATATATCTTTATTTGTATCTCTCCATTTTTATTCATAGCTTCAATTGCATTTTTAATTATGTTTATAAATACTTCTTGTAAATGTATTGGATCAGCATAAACCTTTACATCTACCTCATAAAACTTATTGATAGAAATTTTTGTACCCAGATAGGGTTGTAAATTGTCTAAAGTCGTTTCAATACACTCACTTAGCCAAAAAGCTGACTCTTTTAGATTCATTACATCAAGTTTACTTTGAATGCGTGTTGATAACTCAAGCACATGATTTGTAGAATTTAATGCTAATTCTATACTTTCAACTGATTCATTATCCAGATTTGGATTTTCTTTTATCTGATTAACTAACATGTCTATTTTTATAACTTCATTTTTAATAGTATGATTAAGCATGGCTGTTCCGGAAGCCACAGCTCTCATTGTGTCATCACGCTTTTGTCTTTCAAATCTAATCTGAACATCTAGAAATCCGTATTTTATTATTAAGTAAGCAAATAATGCAAATTGAAACGCAATTACATATGGGTTATAAAACCATACATCGGGAATACCTAATGCCTCTAATACAATATTCGAAATCAGAGCAAAAGTAGTCATGGGGATAATAACCATAGAGGTATATAGTTTATTTTTCTTTATAGCGGGCCTTCTCTCACGAAAAGTAGAATATAACAGTAATATATTACAACCTAGTACATAAGGAACACTCCAAGTTGCTAACATAGTATAATTTGTTTTAAAAACAGGATACATCGTATTGAAGAAACAATACATTATCCCTATTGGTATTAATAATACTAATTTCCAAATTGCACCTTGTTTGGTTGTCTTAAATACATTTGCAAAAACTAAACCGAATATACCAATAGAGTATGGTGTCATATAGTGGCCAAAAGAAGTAGCAATGCTATCTGCCCATAAAATCCATTCTGGTCTATTTGGTCCATCGCCTAGCATTACCCCTAATCCTCCACAACCGCCATAAAAAGCAATAAGACTTCCCCATCTAGTTTCTTGATTTTTAGGATTAGTAAGAAATAATATCGCGGTCATCATCCATAATAGAAATACAAGTACAATCATTTTAAACTTTCAACCCTACATTCAAATATTCATATCCTAATATTCATATCTGAATATTTTACTCCTAATAAAACTAATTGTATCCTTACTGATTCTTTTTCGGTTTAATACAATACCAGAGTGACCGCAATTGTAAACTAAACGTGTAGGTTTTTCCCATGACTCCCACAAATAACTAGTGTCTTCCATATGAACATATTGATCATGCTTAGCTGATATTAATAGAATATTATCTTTATCCATCTTCGGTTTAGAAATACTAGGTTCAGTAATTTTCCACTTTTCTTTTAATACTTCATACGTTACTCCGTTTTGTACTAAATCTTTTTTAATATACATGCCTGGATTAGTATTCCATATAGAGTAAGAAAGTCGATTAGCATAAAATACTGACACAAGTACGTCGATATCAGATTCTAGTGTAGCTGTTAAATTTGTAATGAATCCACCTAAACTTACTCCGATTAATATTACTGGTCCAGATTTATTAGTTTTAATCCACTGAATCAATGCACGTAAATCTGCAACAGCTTGTCTAGACGCTGCTACTGTTCGTTCAATATTTGCACTGATCATAAACTCCCCAGAATATATAGATTCCTCAGGCTCTCTTTCAAAGTGATAAGGTAAAGTGAAGTAATACATATTCCATCCTAAATTTAACATATCCTTATGAAATATATTCTTTATTCGGGCGTTGGAATCCATTCGCCATCCATGTACAAATATTACATTAGGGGCGCTTTCATTTGAGTTTAAATAAACCTCGCCTGAAACCATATCGTTGTTTTTATCACCTAGTAAAATTGAACTCCTAAAATTAAAATTACCACTACTATACGTTCTATCTTCGGTAGGGTTTATATCAAATTGAAGATTTGCTGCGTACGTATTATAAAATTTTTCTCTTTCTTCATGTTTCATTGTTTCATTTTCAAATGAAACATACTGTGTCACTTTACTTCTTTTTTTATGTAAATCATATAACGCTAATTTATCAATATACTTAGTTACAAACAAAATTTTATTCCCTCCAATTACTATATTTCTCTACTTAATTCCTTATTTCTTAAGATATGGTTATAAGGATATTTTTATAACACACTATTAAGGTATCTAATAATCCTTTATTATTAAAACACACAAACTATACATAAACAAGATTTCTATTCACCCCATTTTTATAGTCGTCTGATTTCCTACATCCTTATTTCTTATTTTCAATAAAAAAAAGAGTGGCTACCCTTTTATACTAGATAGCCACTCTTTTTTAATTCATCTTCATACATACTTTCTAAATCTTTTACTTTTTCATAATCTCCTTCAATTTTTGCCTTTCTTATAAGAAGCCTTGCAACCTTCCCTAAATTCTCTGTCCCTTGAATGTTACCTAATTCTTTGAGTTCAGCTTCAATTTTGGAAATCTCACATTGTTGTGATTCCTCATTAGTCATTGCAAATATTTCTTCTAAAGAAACATTTGGTTCATTGGCTGGCCCAAAGTAATCTTCTGGATTTGGAATAAATGGTGGCTCCTCCATAATTATTAGATCTCTCTCAGTAGCTCTCTCTTCTAATTTATTTGTTGTTTCTAGATTTTGTTGACACTCTTTTATTAAATTAAACGCATCTTGATTTGGTTCACTTACCTTAAGTTCTAAGTTAGTATTATTTTTCGACTCCTGTTTTAACGATTTTATCAATTCAGCTTTTTGTTCTTGCTGTTTTTTCTTCACTATTTCTAACGTTTCTGCTGACAATCCTTTGTTGTCCATATCTTCCAATTCTTCTACCTGTTCAATATCTTCCATAGTAAATTGAAGTTGCTTTTCTACATTATTGTTATTAGTAAGATTTTTTGTTTCTTCTACTAGGGTTTTCTTGCCTACAGGTGTATATCCACGATATAAAACTTCTTTCATTTCATCAGTAAGACCATATTCTATTTCTTGTTCTTGTGCTTTATTTTTTCCTTTTAGCTTTTTACCTAATTTAATCATTAGACTCTTAAATGAGCGATAAGATGCGTATCCCATTAAAACTATTACTGATAGAAATATTCCTAATATGAACAATATTAAAGCAGCTACTTTAATAAGTGACATTAACATTATTTTTCCCCCTTAATTGTTAAAACTAAAAATCAAGAACTAATGCCAATTGGCCATCAATTATTTTTGATTTTCTTTTTCCTTTTTGATTCATTTTTTCATCAACTATTTTAATTTTTGATATAGGTCCTACGTTTGCCTTTACACACATTAAGTGTTGATAAATATCTGCATCAGAATATGTTGGGAATCCAAAGGCAGTCATTTCATCTATTGCTAGGCAGTTATTTTCTTGAATACTAAATCCCTTAATATTTCCTTTTTGTATATCCATCATGATTTTTTGTTGATTGACTTCAATTCTATTTAAAACTTGAATATCAGTATTACGTTCTTTTAACCATTCTAGTAATTGTTCATTAGGTAATTTTATGGTTTTTATTTTTTTACTTAGAAGTTCTACCACTCTTTTGTTACTTTGTCTTGTCCATTCTTCTGCACTTCCTCTTAATTTGCTCAGTCCGTCATCTGATTGAATAGATTCAATTAACATTTTTTGAATGTCACCATCGTCGCCAAGCATAGCGCTTAAACCGTCACTGGTAACCTCTCCACCTATAGCTTGAGAAGCTTTATTTTTCTTAGCTATAATTAGAGCCATATATTCCTGAAAAGTCCCTTTATACGCAAAATAAAATACCCTACATTCTTGTGTTTGACCAATACGAAAGGCTCTATTTTTGGCTTGAATCATATCAAACATACTCCAGCAATACTGATAAAACATAATAGTAGGAGTTATTAGCAAATCCACACCAACTTTTACAAGTTTTATAGATGTAATTATTACGTTATAGCCCTCACTTACTTTTTTTTCTATCCACTCTGTTCGACGATCTGTTTTACAAGATGTCGTTCTTAAGATTGCTACTTTAGCATTTGGAATTTCTTTCTCGATAACTTCTTTTAACCGCGGCTGAATATCCCGTTCTTCTTTAGTAGTTCCAGTGTCTTTAACATAAACTAATGAAACACGTTCTTCACTTAACTCACTTTCTAATCGTTCAACTAATTTTGCTTCCTTAGGCAATAATTTTTCACTTGAGAACTGTTCATAGTTAGGTTGCCAAATATCTATGATTTCCCCATTCATACGTTTTCCAGTAACTAAGGGATATCTAAATGGATTATCCAAAGCTGAAATTCCAGTTTCAGTATACAGAGTGTATATATTAGGAATTCTATCTTCCCTAGCACCTTGATTTTCTAATACTAATCTATCAAAATTTGACGACATATCTTCATACATCTCTTTTAAATTACTATCCATATCACAAAATATTGTTGGTACATCAATAAAAGGTACTCTTAACTCTTCTGGCCACACATCAAATAGATTTAACCAAACGCCATTTGGTATTAAATATTGCAATACATATGGTGATATACCTGGCATAACCTTTTCAGTAACTCTTTGTCTTCCACCTTTTGATTGTTTGTTACTATACTCCGTAACTTCTTCTTCAGCATTATAAACTATTTTTTCTATATTACCGTACTCTTTATTCCATCTTTGTAATTCATTATACTTATACCCAGCTTTATGCATTACAGAAGGAAATAATCGCCAAAGTAAAAAATAAATATCCTGCGCTTTTCCTCCAAACAAAGTTGCTGTACCAGCTATAGTATGTTTTACCGATGCTACTAATTTTGATAACGCAAATCCTTGTGCTGTCGCTCCAGATTTTAACTCATGAACTTCATCAATTATTGCAATATCAAAAACGTTTTTCATTTTACGATGAATATATTCAATAGCAGCTACTCTCCTTGGATATTTGTTACTTTTTTTCATTTCACTTTTTCCTTCTTGTAGACACCTTTGGGGATATTTTTCTCCATTTTGTATAGCTTTTAATAGCTTTTTTTCGTAAGTAGTCCAATCCTTAAATGAAGCAAACCTTGTTAATACTTTGTTTGTCCATAATGATTCTCCACATTCTGAACAATAGGCATTGTTCAATTTCTGGGTTTGATCTACACGCCTAGCAGTTCCGAATTCATTATAAAGCATGGGTCTTTTTCTTTGCTTAACCTTCAATATACCATTAGAATCTAAGTATTCTTCTTTGTCTTCAATTACTTGATGTGCTTGCATGCAAGATGGACAATACCACCCATCCTTATATGGTACTTTCCAGTTTTTCTTCCCTTTTTCTGTTTGAATTTTTTGAAAGGAAACTGCTTTTTCTATAGTGGCTCCACTTCTCATAGTTGTAAATGAAATCACAAAAAAAGTAGGCTTTTTCGCTTTTGGCTTACCCTCTTTTATCCACTTATTATGCCAGTTTATTAAATCTGATGTTTTCTTAATCCAATGTACTTCTGCTCCTGGAATAATAGAATATATCTCTTTTTCGGCCCATTTTGAAGTTAAACTAGGTGGGACATAAACAATAGAGCGATATCCTTCTTTCCCCTGATAGTAAGCTAAAGCATCAGCTACAGCTGTCATCATTTTTGTCTTTCCAGTCGATGTTTTCCCTTGCAGCAATACGGATTTATTTTTCAATAGAAATTTTGACAATGCCGTTGCTACATGTGCTTGTGCAGGAAATAATTCTATAGGGTACTCATTGAACCTTGGGCATGTAGGATCAACTATAGGATTGTGTAATGGACTAAGATTATTTGATAATTTCTCGAGCATATCAATCGAAAACCGTGAAATATATTCTCCAAGATCTTGCGGTATCGTTGATAATTCTGCTCCATCTCCCTTTACAGGAAATTTTATTTTTTTATTCTTTACCATTAAAGAAATTAATTCATCTATTGTTTCCTCACTCATTAATTCATTTTTTTCTAAGAACGTTACAGGTTTCTGAAATATATTTTTGTCATAATATATAGGAGATTTTTTCATATACCCTCTCTCAATTACTTCCTTATACACATCCTCATACCACTCTTCAAGTAACGGACTACCATAATTATTTTTTAACATCTCGCATACACTATTAGCAGGATTTTCAAAGCTAATCAAATATTCTTGATTATGTAATTTATCATGATAAATTATTAATGCTTTTTTGTTTCCTATATTTATAGAATCGGTCTTATATTCTCCTTTTTTAGTTCTTATACCTAATAACTCTTGATAAAAAAAGCCTTCTCCTTGCTTTACCCTTTTTCCAAATGAAACTTTACCGTAACCTCCATCAATTATTGTCTTAATAGCTTGGATGCTAGAATCAGCACCAGCTAATATAGTCCATAAAAGAGATTGGTTCTGTCCACCTGAATTATCAGTTGCAAGGCCAAAACATAAAACTTCTTGCTGTAATTTACCAGGAACGTGTCCTCGTATCATATAGGGTTCCTGAATATTCTCTTTTTCCCCTAAAGAATCCATTATTTCATTGATTTTCATATATATTCCTCCAAGTATTTAATAATTTTCTTTATTATTTTTTTCAATATACAAAAAGCCCTCTAAAGATCTGATTAGTAACTAACAATCAAATCCCCTAGAAGGCTATTATTTTTTAAAGAATTGACAATAAGAATAATTTATTTTGCTATAAACGAGTATATATATCCGTTTGCATTATAGATTATCCTATTATCTTTATTCTCACTTGTTTATTTAATTGCTTGAGCAATTTCCTTAGAAATATGCATAATAATAGATTCATATTTCTTAATCATTGCCTCATTCACATCGTAATGCTTAATATAACTTACACTTGATTTCTTATTACTAATACCATAAAAATCACATACTACGAAAGAAGTAGCTTCAGCAATTAGTTCTAATTCCGCACAAGATAAATACTTATAATTATCATCCATACTAAAATGCATCATATGTGCTATTTCATGTATTAAAACTTGAAAATAATGATCATATTTTAGTCCGGTGTACATTGTTATGGTACCATTTGTATTAAATAATCCATTAGCTCTTTTACCATTTTCCATCACTATTCTTTCATCAGTTTTTCTTAAATCCCAAAGCATATCTTCTATTTCTTTTGTAATTCGAGATATTTTTCTCTTTCTAGATTGATATGTTAAAGTATCTTTAATACACTGAATAATATTTGAAAACTCCCACTTTAAATATTTTATCATTCCTTGGAAATTGAATTCCTCTTTTACTAATTGATTACTAAGTTCTTTAAAACTATTTTTCATATTCGTATACACTTAAATTCCCCCTAAATTATTGAAATAAAAAAAACACCTAATTAATTGATAATTGTTCACATTGATTCGCAATGTTAAATCATCAACCAAAAAGGTGTTTTGTTAGTATATCTAATATTCGCAATATAAAGTTATTAAAAAAGCCCGTCGAATTGATTTTATTTACACAATAAAAATTGTGTTTTTCATCAACCCAACAGGCATAGTTTTTGTTTCATGTGAAATACAATAAAAATAATTTAATATACGGCTATTATAACTTAATTCATTCTTTTTTGCATCATATGTTGATTTATATATTAAATAAAAGAAGATATTATACGAATGCATAATATCTTCTTTATAAAGATTACTGTTTCTTAAACAGAGTTCCACCATCAGTGATATGACTATCTCCAATTTCACCAACTTCATCAACTGGAAGTGTTGGTTTTTCTGTCTCTGGCTTTGTTTCTGGTTTTGTCTCTGGTTTTGTTTCTGGCTTTGTTTCTGGTTTTGTCTCTGGTTTTGTCTCTGGTTTTGTTTCTGGCTTCGTCTCTGGTTTTGTTTCTGGCTTTGTTTCTGGTTTTGTCTCTGGCCTTGTC
>NZ_JAKUGE010000075.1:0-18965 GCF_022663795.1 Bacillus cereus group sp. BfR-BA-01349 | reverse complement strand
GCTTTTATTTTATCTTTTGAAGAAAATTTAGCCATAAAAAATGCACCTCCAATTGTTAGTTATGTGTCTAACAATTGGGGTGCACTTCATAATGAGGTGGGCTGTTTTTCGAGTACGAATAAACATTGGTGTAAACGTAGAAACGATTAAAAATAAAATGATAAACGTTACGGTTGTAACGATAATCGCTTCTGTTGGCCAATATAAATAGAGACCTTTCGCACTTGTTAATTTCGAAGTGACTAATAAGAAAAAGTTAGAAAATACAAGTCCACCTTGAATGCCGATAAAGATAGACAATATCCCGATTATCATATTTTCAGTAAATAACAGTCTCTTTAATTGTCTCTGTGAGATACCGAGAATGGTGAGTATCCCGAATTGCTGCTTCCGTACATTTAAAAATGTTCCAATTGAATATAAGAGAAAGAAGAACGAGAACATAACGATCACAAGCTGTGCTGTACTAGCTAAGTTCATTAGAGGATCACGTTCTTGGAAACTTTGTACACTTTGTAACCGCGGGTGATACGCGTATACAGTAAATGAAAAGAAAACCATGATAGAAAACGCACTACTTACAAAGTAGGCGAAATATGCTTTCGAATTACGTGAGACATTTTTAAATGCGAATTGCCAAAATGTCATCCACGTCTTCCTCCTAATAATGCTAAAACATCTAATATTTCTTGATAAAATTTCTCGCGATATAATCCGCGGTGCAGTTCATTGTAAAGTTCGCCATCTTTAATAAAAATAACACGGTTACAATAACTTGCTGCAAACGGATCGTGCGTAACCATTAAAATCGTTGCATCTTCTTCTTTATTTAATTTCGTAAATAACTCCATTACGTCAATTGCCGCTTTTGAATCTAAGTTTCCTGTCGGTTCGTCGGCTAGTAGAAGTGAAGGATGATGAATAACAGCACGTGCTACTGCGGTACGCTGTGCTTGTCCTCCAGAAACTTCAAAAATACGTTTGTCCAAAATATGATCAATTCCAAGCTTTTTTGAAATGTTATCAAGCTTTTCATCCATTTCTTTTAATGGAACATTATCTAATGTTAAAGGTAGTACGATATTTTCACCGATTGTTAGTGTATCTAGTAAGTTAAAGTTTTGGAAAACAAATCCTAACTCTTGTCTTCGGAAAATAGCTAACTTCTCTCTACGAAATGTGTGCGGTTTTTTTCCGTTAATCACGACATCACCAGAAGTCGGAGAATCGATTGTAGAGATAACGTTTAAAAATGTAGATTTTCCGCTACCAGATGGTCCCATAATGGCAACGAATTCCCCTTTATCCACGTGTAAATTTATATTTTTTAAAGCAGTATGAGGGACTTTTCCCTCATATACTTTTGAGACGTTTTTTATGTGTAATACTTCTTCCATAGTAATCACCTTTCTACTTTTTAAAACTTAATGTGTTGTGATAATTTTTGCATATAAAAGGAACGAATTAAAAGGAAAAATAAAATTTCAACTGTTCCAAAAATCAACAGTACGACTGTAATTTCAGCGAAGAACGAGAGATGTAATATTTCTTGTAGCATCTTTGTCGCAAACATCGTATGGATTGATGCCATAATGTAAGGTACGAAGAAAAGAATCGCAAGCTGAATTGTCGCTGAACGTTTCATTTCAGTCTCAGTTAAGCCGATTTTCGTAATCGTTATATATTTTTCTTGCTCATTTGTTAAATCTGTATACATCCGGAAGTAAAGAACACTGCCAGCACCGATAAAGAAAATAACTCCTAGGAAAGTACCAATTAAGAAGAACGAAGCGACATTTAGTTTTGTCTTATATAGAGAATCGCTCGCTTCACTTGCATGGAAAGGTGGATGCTCTGCTTGAATTGCTGCATTATCGTTATGGATTTTTGTTATAAACGATGAACCGATATTATGTGCTTTTTCCCAATCTGTAACTTTGAAGTTATATACACTCATTTGTTTGGAAACGGTGGATAAGGCTTCTACATTTTCATCAGATAGTATGAGTAATTGGTATATTAAGCTGTTTGGGAATGGGCTATAACTTTTATATTCTTTCACTTGTAGTTGTAAATTGTTTTGAGTAAGTGTAAGAGTATTTTTCTGTTCTTTATTATGGAGCGTTCCAATAACTTGATCATCTAAGTCTTTCATAAGAATATAAGATTCATTCTTATTGACCGTGAGCGTTTCCCAATTTAAAGCCTTAGCAAGTACATTATAGTCACTTTGTTTAATGGCATAATAGAGCTGCGTGCTATCTTCAGCCGAAGATACTTCATATATATCCGTTTTAAATTTTGTATAAGTAAAGTGCTCTTCATTAAATTTCTGCTCTAACCAGTTTAAATGTTCATCAGCTAACGTATTTTTAGTATGCGATAAATAAGTAAACGGGAAAGGATTTTGTCTAATCGCATCAAACTTTGTAAATTTCCCGAATCCATATAAGAATGTAATCATTGTAAAAGCGAGCGTCGATAGCATCGCCACAATAAAGAGCATATTAATATTCGTCCGAATACGTGATGCTAGATCAGAAATCCAAAGCATATTAATTCGTTTCATATAAAACGTTCTTCGTGTTTTTAAAATACGAATAAGTAAAAAACTAATTTGTGAAAAGAAAAAGTATGTTCCAGCTGCAATAAGCGATGGGATGACAAATATACTAGAGACGGCATATAAAAGTCCAATTATGTCACCTAGCGACATAAAATACAGCGGATTTGCGGCTAACGCATATCCACATATTAAACAGATCGCACCAAATAGAGAGATGAGCACGGATGCTTTTCTTTCTTTTTGTTGTTTTCCTTCTTTTAAAAGACGTACGGCTTTTCTCGTGCGAATGAGCATCGGTGTAAAAGATGATACGAGAATGAAGAGCCCGAGAAAGATGATGATAGTTAAAACGATAGCACTTGTAGGCGGATATAAATATAAACCAGGTACGTGTGTAATTTTAGCGGTAACTAACAAAAAGAACTGTGAAAAGACAAGTCCAAGTTGAATGCCAAAAAATATAGAAAGAGCACCAATTAACATATTTTCTATAAATATGAGTCGCTTTAATTGTTTTTGAGATATGCCAAGTACTGTTAAAATCCCGAACTGTTTTTTTCGTACTTTTAAAAACGTCCCGATTGAATACAGTAAAAAGAAAAATGAAAAGAACACAATGACAACTTCTGAAATTGTCATTAATATGTTCAGAGAAAAATTCACGTCTGTCATATGCAATTTAGGGTGAAATAAATAAACTGCAAATGAGAAAAAGATTGCGATGGAGAACGCACTGCTTACAAAATAGGCGAAATAAGCTCTGGCGTTTCTTGTGACGTTTTTAAATGCAAACTGCCAAAATGTCATTCACCTAAACCTCCTAATAGGGTGAAGATGAAAAGCGTATGAGAGATACTCTTTTCATCAAGTTTGTTTTAAATATTTTGTCCACTCGTGTAATGTGATAATTTTTGCATATAAAGTGAACGAATGAATAAGAAAAATACGATTTCAACGAATCCAAAAATAATAAGAACGGCTGAAACTTCTTTGAACAGAGATAAACCAATTACATCTTGTAGCATTTTTGTTGCGAACATTGTATGAATGGATGCCATAATGTACGGAATGAAAAATAAAATACTAAGTTGAATGGTTGCAGATCGTTTCATCTCTGTATCTGTTACACCGATTTTAGAAAGCGTTATATATTTCTCTTGTTCGTTCGTCAAATCCGTATACATTCTAAAGTAAAGAACGCTACCAGCTCCAATGAAGAAAATAACTCCTAAAAATGTCCCGATTAGGAAGTACGCGGCACTACCTGATGTTATTTTGTATAACGATCCTGCTGATTCAAAGGAGCGAATAAGAGGCCCTTCATACTGGTATTTATTTCGATCTTTTTGTACCTTTTCTATAAAATTATCAGCAATTTCATATGTCTGTTCCCAGTTTTGAATTTTGTAATTGTATGCTGATATATGCTTTACGGTGCTAGGTAAGTTATTTACGATAACATCAGGCAAAACTATCGTTTGATATGAAAAGCCAGATGGAATTGCATTTACATGCTCATAGCCTTTAACTCTTAATTTCGTATTTGTACTAGAGAGTGTAATGTAATCTCTATTGTAGCTTTGCTCAAATTCGTTGAATATGGTGATATAAGATGTCCCTGTTAACACATATGCTTCGTTATCATCCATAAATAGTTGTTTCATTCGTAAAGAATTCGCAAGTTTGTTATAGTCACTTTGCTTAATTGCGTATACGTCATTATAAATAGCTATATCTTTATCTTCTTTTAGTGGTGTTTCATATATATCAGCTTTTATTTTTTGATAAGGGAAATGCTCTTTTTGTAATTGTTGCTCAAGCCAATTTAAATGCTCTGTAACAAAAGGGTTCGCATCATAAGAGAAATAAGAAATTGGGAAAGGAGAAGTTCTATTCACCTCTAGCTTAATAAATTTCCCGAATCCATATAGGAACGTGATCATTGTGAAAGCAATTGTAGATAGCATCGCTACAATAAAAAGCATATTAATATTCGTTCGAATACGGTTTGCTAAATCTGAAATCCAAAGCATATTAATCCGTTTCATATAAAATCTTCTTCTTTTCTTTAAAATATAAATAAGTAAGAAACTAATTTGAGAAAAGAAAAAATATGTTCCTATTGTAACTAGCATTGGGATAACGAAAATACTCGAAACCATATATATAACACCGATTTGCGGGCTTACTGATACGAAATATTTAGGATTTCCAGCTAACGCATAACCACCAAATAAACAAATCGCACCAAATAATGAAACAAGTATGGATGGTTTTCTTTCTTTTTGTTTTCCACCATTTGTTTTTAAAAGGTGTACCGCTTTTTTTGTACGAATAAGCATTGGTGTGAATGCAGATACAATGATAAAAAGACTAAGGAAAACAATGGTTGTTAAAATAAACGCGTTAGTAGGACCGTATAAATATATTCCTGGAACATGCGTAAGTTTGGCTGTTACTAATAAGAAAAATTGAGAAAAAACAACTCCAAACTGCATGCCGAAAAAGATAGATAAAATCCCGATTAACATATTCTCCATAAAAACAAGACGATGTAATTGTTTTCTCGATATTCCTAAAATGGTCAAAACACCAAATTGTTTTTTTCTAACTTTTAAAAAAGTACCAATGGAATATAGTAAAAAGAAGAAAGAGAAAAATACAATTACTACTTCTGAAAATATCATTAACCCTGAAATTTCAGAGGTCATGTCAAAGTTTTGTAATTTCGGATGGAATAGGTAAACAGCAAACGAAAAGAACACAGCAATGGAAAAGGAACTACTTACAAAGTAAGCAAAATAAGCTCTCGAGTTGCGCGTGACGTTTTTAAATGCAAATTGCCAAAATGTCATAGATTATACCTCCGGCTATAAGATATAGAAGTAGTTGTATTGCAAAAAATGTATGAGAGTGAGTTCTCATACATTTTGCTTGCATATGTTACGATCATGCTTCGGTCACCTTCTCCGTATGTTCTGCTTGATTATTTGCAGCGTTGTGGAAGATGATTTTAATCGTCGTTCCTTTACCAACTTCAGAATCTAGTTTGACAGAGTGACCTAAATAATCACAAATTTTACTTACAATATAAAGTCCCATACCAGTAGATTCTCCGAATGCGCGACCGTTTTTCCCAGTGTAAAATGGTTCAAATACTCTTCGAATATCTTCTTGTGGAATACCAACACCTTCATCACGAACTTCTAAAATAATATCTTTTCCGTTTCGGTAAGCAGATAAGAAAACTTTCTTTCCGCGCTCACCAGAGTAACGAACAGCATTTGTCATTAACTGATAGATGATAAATTTTAGCCATTTCGCATCAGAAGCAACTTTTAAATCAGAATGGACTTCTAAAACAGGGAAGACACCATTACGAATGAATAGTTCTTTTAATCCGTTAATATTTTTTGTTACCGTATCTTTTAATGAAATCGTCTCAACATGGAAATCTTCATGGAAGTTATTTAACCTAGCCATGTATAAAGCCATATCAAGCCCTTGGTTTAGACGCTCTAATTCTTTTTTAAACTTTGGAATTAAATGCTCGTCTTCCATTTCTAGCACCATAAGCTGCATAACAGAAACAGGTGTCTTCATTTGATGTACCCAGTGGTTAATGAATAATTGATGTTCTTGTTGTTTTACTTCATACGATTGTAGTTCTTTTTGGAAGAGACGGTATTGCGTGCGCACGAGTTCATTTACACTGTGAGGCATCGGAGCAGTTGCTCTTTCAATAAACGCATCTTCCATTTTCTCTGGTTGCTCGCTTAATCTATGGTACATTCTACGATTGCGAACGTAACGGTAAGCGAGGAAACAAATAAATAAATATAAACTTAAAACGACGAAATAAAATTTATTGTTTTGAAATCCATCTACTGCATCATAAAGAACGAAAATGATACCGAAGTTTAAAACGTACAGTAGGAAAAATGCAAAATGATCACGTAAAAATAGCTTCATGCTTATTCACTCCAAGTTGCGTTAAAGCGATATCCAAGTCCACGTACTGTTTCAATAGAGTTCTCAATACCAAGCTCATTAAACTTTTTACGAAGACGCGTAATGTTTACGTTTAATGTATTTTCTTCAACGAAGCTTTCGTCATCCCAAAGCGCAGCTAATAAATCTTCACGGCTTGCTGTACGAGGGAATTTAGATAATAACATTTCAGCTAAAATAGCTTCTTTTTTCGTTAAAAGAACTTGTTCAGATCCGAAGTGAATTTCAGGACGTTCTGGGAATAGTTTTAAACCTTCTACTTCAACGATACGTTCAGAAATATTTGGTGCATAATCACCGTAAATACGGCGTAATTGTCCTTTAATTTTTGCCATTACAACGTCGTAGTGGAATGGTTTTGTAATGTAATCATCCGCACCGCTTTCAATTGCCATAATTTGTTCCATCTCACCAGCACGCGCTGAAATGAAAATAATTGGACAAGTAGATTCATGACGAATTTGACGGCACCAATAGAAACCATCGAATTTCGGTAAGTTTACATCAAGTAAAACAAGATGTGGTTTCACAGCGTTAAACGATTCCATAATATCATCGAAATTCTCTGCAACAACAGCTTCATAACCGTACTTCTGAATGTGAGATTGCAGTAATGATGAAATATTTGGATCGTCTTCAACGATTAAAATTTTATACATATGTATATTCCTCCTCAGAAAAACAATTGTAGCTATAGTGTATCATGTGTTTCAAGTCTTTTCATTATGTTGAAAGATAAGCTAGTAAACAGTATAGGTTAAAAGTGAGAAAAGTAAAAAGGGCACTGGATACAATTGACAAATAACAGTAATCGGTTTAATATTTAGATAAATATCTAAATGTCTAATTATCGAAAGGAAGAAAGACATTGAATCAAGCATTCAAAGCATTAGCAGATCCAACAAGGCGAAAAATTTTAGACTTATTAAAAGAAGGTGATTTAACCGCTGGTGAAATCGCTGAACATTTCAATATGACAAAACCAAGTATTTCACACCACTTAAGCGCACTTAAAAATGCTGAACTTATTCAAGATGAAAAGAAAGGGCAATTTGTTGTGTACTCTTTAAACACAACTGTCTTTCAAGATTTATTAACTTGGGTGTTTACATTTACGAATAAGGGGGAAGAGGGGAAATGAAAAAACATCTTTTTGCAATCTTATTAATTGTTATAACTTGTTTAGCTTGGGCGTTTGCTTGGCCACATTTGCCGGATACAATTGCAACGCATTGGAGCGGCGGTAAGGTAGATGGATATTCTTCTAAATTTTACGGAATGATTTCTATGGTCGGAATTATGATTGCATTATATATATTTCTAAATGTGATACCAAAGATTGATCCAAGAAAAGCAAATTACGAGAAATTTTCTAAAGCCTTTATGATGATGAATAATGGTGTACTATTGCTACTATTTGTAGGAAATATAGATATTATTACAAGTGGATTAGGATATAACTTATTCATTAATCGGGTGCCTGAATTATTAGTTGGTGTTTTATTTTTAGTAATGGGTAATTATTTACCACAGTGTAAGCCAAACTTTTTTGTTGGGATGCGTAATCCATGGACGTTAAGTAATGAAGAAGTATGGCGGAAAACACATCGGTTTAGCGGAAAAGTATTTGTGGCGTTAGGAATTATTATGATTATAAGTGTTTTCGCTCCGGCTGATTGGAGAACTTATATGATGCTTGGGATTATAGTAGTTGCTGTCATTATAACGAATTTATATTCTTACGTTTTGTATAAAAAAGAAATACAAATGTGAGCTATATTAGTCAAATTTTATATTTATAGTTTCTATGTGTTAAGAGATTTTAATACTCAGTGGGAATAATGAAAAGCTCACTGAGTAAATTTTTCGTTTTAAGGTCTGAAAATTCAATCGAAAAGGTGATTTGGGGGGATTTACATGTTAGAAATTATAAATTTTAGCAAGACATATAAAGACGGTAAGAAAGCAGTTGATCATTTGAATATTACTGTTAAAGCAGGGGATATCTTTGGATTTATTGGACATAACGGTGCGGGGAAAAGTACAACAATTAAGTCGTTAGTAGGAGTTATAGATTTTGAAGAGGGTGAAATTTTTGTTGATGGACATTCAGTAAAAAAGGATCCGATTGCATGTAAGAGAGTAATGGCGTATATTCCTGATAATCCAGATTTATATGAGCAATTAACAGGAATTCAATATTTGAACTTTGTTGCGGATGTGTTTAAAGTGCCTGCGAGGGATCGGGAAGAACAGATACAGAAGTATGGGGATGTTTTTGAGATTACACCGTACTTAGGGGACTTAATATCTTCTTATTCACACGGTATGAAACAAAAAGTAGCGATTATATCGGCGGTTTTACATAAACCGAAATTATTAGTTTTAGATGAACCTTTCGTTGGTCTTGATCCAAAGGCAGCCGTAGTATTGAAAGGTATTATGAAAGAGCTTTGTGAAAAAGGAAGTGCGATTTTCTTTTCTACGCACGTTTTAGATGTAGCTGAGAAGTTATGTAATAAAGTAGCAATGATTAATAGAGGGAAATTAGCACTTTCAGGAGAAGTAAATTCTTTAATAAAGGAAGGCTCATTGGAAGAGCTCTTTATGAAGGAGCTTGCTAATGAATACTAATAGTTTAGGTCTTTTGAAAATTCGGTTGATAACGCAGCTCGGTTTAAACACCTTTAAATACGAAAAAGATAAGAGAAAGAAGCAGAATAAGATTTTGCTGACAGTATCTATTGCTCTAGTTGGTGTCATGTTAATGTTATATTGCGGAGCTTCGGCATATGGATTGATAAAAATAGGAATTAGTGAAATTATTCCCGTCTATGCACTAGTTATTAGCAGTGTATTAACGTTGTTTTTCACTATATTTAAGGCAAATGGAGAAATTTTTGCTTTTAAGGATTACGACTTTTTAATGTCATTGCCGATTCGCGTAAGTACTGTTATTGCAAGTAGGTTTTTGTATTTATACTTGCTGAATACAATGTTTTCAATCATAATCATGCTACCAATGGGAGTTGTGTATTGCATACATGAAAATCCATCAGTTTCTTTTTACTTTATGTGGTTCATCAGTATGTTTATAGCATCTTTAATCCCAACAACAATCGCAGCAATCTTTGGAGCTTCGATTACGGCAATCGCTTCTAAATTTAAAAATACGAATAAAATAACTACGATTTTAAGTTTTATAGTAATTATTACATTCGGTTCCTTTATGCTAAAAAACGGAAATGCTCAATATAGCCTTAATGATATGAACGGAATTGGTGCAATTGTTAATGCTGATATGGTAGCTTTCATCTTATTCGTGGGGATATCAGTGATTTGGTATTATCTTTTTGTAAAAATACTTTCGTTAAAATATAAGCAAATAAACACAGGGATCACCACTTATCATATGCTTTCAAATTATGAGATTAATAGCATGAAAAAAGAGAGTGTATTGGTCGCATTGTATAAAAAAGAGCTGAAACGTTTCTTCTCTTCTACAGTGTATGTCATAAATAGTGGAATGGGAGTCGTGATGGCGCTAGCTTTCTCGCTAGCTATAGTTGTAGTAGGACCAAGCCAATTAATAGCGTATCCTGGAATTGAGCCCCTGTTGCAAAAGATTGCTCCATTTGCTATTGCAGCAGCGATTTCGATGACATGTACAACATGTGTGTCATTGTCTTTAGAAGGAAAAAATGTATGGATTATTAAATCATTGCCTATAGCGCCAAAGATGATTTATGATAGTAAAATTCTTATGAATCTTTCATTGAGTATACCTGCATCACTTATTAGTGCTGTATTACTGATAATCGGGTTAAAGCTAGATGTTTGGAGCTCTCTTTTCATCGTGATAACACCGATAACATATTCATTATTTTCAGCAGTATGGGGGATTTTCATTAATAATCGATTTGGTTATTATGATTGGGTATCAGAAACTCAAGTAGTAAAACAAAGTATAGGATCGTTTGTTGGTATGTTTGGTGGCTTAATTGTGGCGGTTATACCTGCCTTGTTAATTGGTACTGCTACTATCTCGAACTACAGAGTATTTACTTTTGCAGTTATTATAGTGCTTACGATTATTACTATTTTCTTGTATAAGAACGAGTCGAGAAGAAGTATAAAATAAAGGAGCTGCTTTTCCTTTAAAAAGGAAAAGCAGCTTCTTTATTTTGAAAAGGTTAGACTCTTATATTACTTTTTTAAAACAGGTACCCATATTTCGCTTCTGAAATTCGGAGAGGATACGTCTTTGCTTTCATTCCACAATATCTCCGGTCCTTCCGCTAGTTCATAGTTCGAAGAAGGGAACCATTCAGAATAAATACGTCCCCATACATTTTGTAGTGCATCAGGAAATGGACCGACAGCTTCGAATATAGCCCATGTTGAAGCAGCAACTTCAAGTTGTTTAAACTCCTCTGGACAATCCTTTGTTGTGGCTACTCCAATATAGTGATCGAGTTCGCCTTTTTCCTCCATTCTTCCTTCAGAAAAATTAGTAGAAGCACTAATAATTCCAGTAGGTTCAATGTTTGAAAGGGACTTTAATGTTTGAATAGACTCTGGGTTTAAACTTTTCCACATAGAAGCAATTTCTTCATTTACACCGTTAAAAACAATTGGTACTCGTTTTGTAATACCTATAATTCGAAATGGCTCTTTTTCTTCAATTCGATAGTTCATTTCATTTCCTCCTTGAATGGATAACTGGAAGGTCATTGGTGAATAAGCTTTCAAAGAACGGCTACTATTTCGGGCTTCAGAAGGTGTTATACCGTGCAAGTTTTGAAATGCACGAGCGAATGAATCTGGTGAGTTGTAGCCATATTTTATAGCGACATCAATGACTTTTGCATTGCTATCTTTTAGTTCAAAGGCAGCAAGAGTAAGACGTCTACAGCGAATATAATCAGATAGTGATATACCTGCTAAAAACGAAAACATTCTTTTAAAGTGATACTCAGAACAGAGAGCTAGCCTCGCAACTTCTTTAAAATCAATTTCATTCGTAAGGTTATCTTCAATATAGCGCATTGCAGTATTCATATTTTTAAGTGAATCCATATTATGACCTCCTCTGTACATAGAATAGCAGGAACGAAATAGCTCCATCCGACATTTCGTGCACAACTTTGTAGGGGACATTTTTAACCTTACAAAATTGTAATGTTCCTGTAAGGAGAATGAATGGATGGTATGATATCCCAATGTTATAGTAACAAAGTACTTTTGTTCAGTAGGTTAAATTTTTATATCTTTACTTATGCGTCTTACATAACTGTCATGTTTGTGTAAGAAACATCGATAGTGGCAAGAGTAGAGAGTGTATATAGTTGAAAATAGAGAATAGAAGAAATGAGGGATGTCGAGATGAAAACAGTGTTAGAAGCAAAAAATATTGAAAAAGTGTACGACACGGGTGGGAATAAATTTGCAGCGTTAAAAGGTATTAACTTACAAGTAAAAGAAGGTGAGTTCGTTGGAATTATGGGACCTTCTGGTTCTGGTAAGACGACTTTACTAAATGTTCTTTCTACAATTGATAATGCGACGAACGGTGAAATTTTAATTGATGGAAAAGATATTGTAAAGATGAATGATGATAAGTTAGCGTTATTCCGCCGTGATCATTTAGGTTTCATTTTCCAAGATTATAACTTATTAGATACGTTAACGGTGAAAGAGAATATCGCTTTACCACTTGCGTTATCAAAGGTGAAAGCGAGTGAGATTGATCGCCGCGTTCTTGAAATCTCAAAGAAATTCGGTATTGATCATATTTTAAGTCAGTTCCCATATCAAGTATCTGGTGGGCAGAAGCAGCGCTGTGCAGCATCGCGTGCAATTGTTACGAATCCAAGTATGATTTTCGGAGACGAGCCAACTGGAGCACTTGATTCTAAATCTGCAACAGATTTACTTGAAAGTATGAAGTCGTTAAATGAATATGATAACTCAACAATTTTAATGGTAACGCACGATGCATTTGCAGCAAGTTATTGTAAACGAGTTATTTTCATTAAAGATGGTGAACTCTATAAAGAATTACACCGCGGTGAATCGACGCGTAAACAGTTCTTCCAAAAAATTGTTGACGTAATGTCTTCTATTTCTGGAGGTATGGCTGATGACCTTATCTAGCATTGCCCTCCGCAACATACAGCGGAACTTTAAAGACTACTTTGTATATTTTGCATCTATGATTTTTAGTATCGTTATTTATTTCACATTTAAAGCACTGCAATATAATTCACAAATGGAAAAAGCAGCAGAAGCTTCTAAAAAGATTAGCGGTGCGTTTCAAGTTTCCAGTGTGATGCTTATCATTTTCGTAGCAGTGTTTATTATATATTCGAACGGGTTCTTTACAAGGAAGCGTAAAAAAGAAGTTGGATTATATTCTTTACTAGGTATTCGGAAAAGACAAATTGGTAAAATGCTCTTTTATGAAAATATGTTAATGGGATTAATGTCATTAGTAATTGGGATTGCGATCGGTAGTGTCCTTTCAAAATTATTCCTTGAACTGCTAGTAAGCATGATGGGATTAAATTTAAATGTTCATTTTGAAGTACCGATGGCAGCAATTGTTGATACAGCACTTATTTTCTTTGTGATTATTTTGTATACATCACTTCAAGGATATCGCTTAATTTACCGATTTAAGCTTATTGAACTTTTCCGAGCGGAACGTGAAGGAGAAGCAATGCCAAAAGGATCAGTAGTGATGGCATTCATTTCCGTTTTCTTAATCGGTTCAGGTTATTTCTTAGCGTTAATGTACGTGAAGGCACTTAAGTATGCAGACTTTATGACAGTCGCACTTTACATTTTACTGGCGACAGTATTAGGTACGTACTTACTATTTATGTTCTTTACAGTATTCGTATTAAAACGTGCAAGAAATAATAAATCATCGTTTTATAACGGCATGAATATGGTAACAACATCACAGTTACTATACCGTATTAAAGGAAATGCAAAGTCACTTGCGACAATTTCTATTTTAAGTGCGGTAACATTAACAGCGGTTGGTACGTCAGTTACGATGTATTACAACACATTTACGCAATCAAAAGCAGCCGCACCATACAGCTATTCTTATGAGAAAAAAGATGCAGAGCTTGATAAGAAAGTAAATGCGATTTTTGCAGAAGAGAAGCAAGATCACCCAATCAAAGATCAATTTGAAATTGAGACAGTTCCTGTAAAAGGGAAGTTTGAAGGAGAGAAAGTTGATTTCATTCTGAATATGAACTATACGATTTCAGAGAAGTATCAGTTTATGTCTCAGTCAGAATTTAATAAACTTGCTAAAAAAATTGATGCGGAAACAGTGAGTGTAGCTGCTGGTGAAGCATTTATATATGATAGTTCGTACATTGAAGGGCATGAGTTTAGCCCGCAATATAAAGGAAACAAAGCAGTATTCCAAATCGGAAACGAAACGAAGCAATTAAAAATCCAAGATGCGAATGACGTTGCGATTACAAATTTAGGGGAATTAGTTGTTGTCGTTTCAGATGAAATGTATGAGCAAGCGAAGCAAGCATTTGGAACACGCGTTGTAAAAAATATTGATGTAAAAGATGAAAAAGATAGTAAAGTGTTAACAGAAAAATTAACAAAAGTGATGCCAGCTGGTGAATCAGAAATGGTCCCACCGTTTAGAGATTTCTATACTGGTTTCCATATGGGGCTTGAAGGAACAGGATTAATGATGTTTATTGGAATGTTCTTAGGTCTTGTGTTCTTGCTAGCAACAGGTTCTATCATTTACTTTAAGCAATTAACGGAAGCAAATGCTGACCGTGAGCGTTACGTTGTACTTCGTAAAGTCGGTGTAACGAAACAAGAAATGAAAAAAGCTATCGCAAAACAAGTAAGCTTTATCTTTGCGATTCCGTTAGTCATCGGAATCTTGCACAGCTTATTCGCACTAAAAGGTTTAGCGAACTTACTACCATTCGAAATCATGATTCCGCTCCTAATTAGTATCGGAGTATATGGCGTCATTTATATCGGATATTACTTCATAACAGTTCGTTCTTATTATAAAATTGTGAGTGCGAAATAATAAGGGAACAGCTATCGCTATAAGCGGTAGCTGTTTTTTCATTCTTCATAAAATCTTAAGAAATCTCCTCAATTTTTGTTAAGAAATAATAGTTATACTTAGAAACAAGTTAAAAACTATTGAACGAATGAGGAGAGGTTTATATGCAACTCATAACATTCTTACATGAATTTATTAAACATCCGAAACATACTGGTGCAATTGCGCCAAGTTCAAAAATATTAGCAAAGAAAATGGTAGATGTAATTGATTTTAATAAAGCGAAATGCATTGTAGAGTTAGGTCCTGGTACAGGAGTCTTTACGAAAGAAATTATGAAGAGAAAGAAGAAGGAAACAATATTTCTTCTTATTGAAATTAATGAAGTGTTTTGCAAGGAGCTAAAGAGAAAATTTAAAGATGAGCAGAACGTCATTGTTGTACACGGTTCAGCCGAAAATATAAAAAAGTATATAGAAGATCTCAATATAGAATGCGTGGATTACGTTTTATCGGGATTACCTTTTACCTCTTTACCAGAAGAAGTTTCAAAGCGTATTTTAAACAATGTAATGGAAGGGATACATGAGAATGGTGAATTTATTACATTTCAATATTCACTTGTGAAAAAAGGATTTATACAGCACTTCTTTCCAGAAATTACGCTAGAGAAAGTGTGGCTCAATTTCCCACCAGCGTACATCTTTAGCTGTAAAAAAGAGCTAAGGAGAGCATATGCATAATGGAATTACATGAATTATTATCTTATATTGAACAATACGGTTATTGGGCATTATTTTTCTGTTTATGGTTAGGTATTATCGGTATGCCAATTCCAGACGAAATGATCGTAATGAGTGGTGGCTTTGTATCTTCACTAGGGATATTAAGTGTCATTCCTGCATTTTTATTAACATATTTAGGTGTTGTATCTGGGCTTTCTTTAGGTTATATATTAGGGAAAATATTTGGTACGAAAGTACTTGATAAGCTAATGAAAAAGAAAAAGGCGAAATATCTTTTGAAATCTCAACAAATGGTAGAGAAGTATGGTCATTATGCGTTAGTCACAAGTTACTTCATACCAGTTGTAAGACATATCGTACCGTATTTAGTTGGAATGAATAACATGTCATTTAAGACGTATGCTTTGTATTCTTATACGACAGGATTTGTTTGGACACTCGTTTACTTTGTGCTCGGTGCTTTATTTGGAAAACATATTGAAAGTATTGTAGCGATCGCGATAGAATATGGCGTGTATTTTGGCGTGATTGTTTTTATAGTTACAGGTATTCTTTATTTATATAGACAAAAAAGAATCACGCTGATGAGTAAATAGAAGTAAAGAAAGTTTCTTCCAGTATGAAGGACAAGATAGGATTATAAGTATAAAATTATCTTTATTTAATGGTAAAATATAGGTAAGTAGTTAAGGAAGGAAGAGCGTTGTGCTACTCATTTTTAGCCTTATCTTAATTGGAATTATGTGCAGTATGAAAATAGTATCCTTACACATGATAGAACGACAAAAGGTAGAGGAACGATATGTATATTGTCCACAATGTGATACGAAAATTAGAAGAGGAAATTCAGCTCCTTTTTGTTCGAAATGTAATTTAATATTTTAAAAATAAAAAGTCCGAAATCACTTTATATAGTTTCGGACTTTTTATTTTTAAGTAAACATTAATCCACCTAGTTCTCTTTCGTTTGTTTATTAGCTAAAATGGATTATGAATAACAATAGTATGTAAACGAAAATAAATATAAATGTACACATGGAGTGTTATATTTGGAGATTTTAATCATAGTAGGATGCCTAAACTGTACGGATGTTAACCTTCTTAGAGAAAGATATCCCAGCTAATTTAGTTTGGAAGATTGAAAGAATAGATTGAAAATAGATGAGAAGTGGAGTGCATATGATGGAGACACAAATCGTTATTGGAGTACCTGGTTTATGGAAAGATAGAACAGAATTAATACAAGAAGTTGTGAGTAAAAGTAACTATATGTTAGCAGGAAATGTTATGCACCATAAGGAGAAAGGGATTGGCTTTGAATTTGATATATATGAACAAGACCCTTCTTTGAGAGAGGCTTTCTTCTATGCAAGTGGTGAGCGTTTTGATGAAGAATTGCTTCAGGAGTTGGAGAAGCATACTTATACAGTGTATGTTATTGCAAAAGTTGACGATACAGAGAGAGTACAAGAAGTAATTGATGTAGGAATGGAAATTTTAAATGCAGGTGGACTTGCTTTAAAAGTTGAAACAGCAGGTGTGGCTTATTCGAAAGAAGAATGGCAAGAGCTTACAGAGAATAAGGAAATATTCCCGATGTATTCGCACCTTGTAACTTTAGTTGGAGATGAAGAGGACGGCTACTATTCATGTGGAATGCAAGCATTTAATCTACCAGACGTTGTTTTAGACGGAGGAATAGATCCGGAAGTAGCTGTAAATTTATTAAATGATTTTAACCTACATAATATATTGGAAAAACCTAATTTGAAAGATGGGGATACAATTAGTTTCACAGAAGATGCTCCAGTGTATCTTTTATCTCATTATATAGATAATCGTTATGAACAAGAGGATCCATTTTATAATCCGTGTGGGGTATGGAAGTTAGAGAGTGCTTCGGCAAAGAAATCTATCTTTCAAAAATTGGGGAGTGTGCTAAAAGGATGGAAAAATACATAAAAGAACAGAGGAGTATATGTGATAAATATAAAGCGGAGTATGTAGAATCTACGAATGAATTGAAATTAGGAATAGCGCAAAATGTGAAAGATGGTATCGCACCGATTAATGGGTTACGAATGTCTGTAGAAAATGGAACGACAGGTTGGTACATTTGGGCTGGTGAAGAAATGGGGACAGAAGAAGATTTCTTTCTTCTGTTACACGTTCAACATATTGATGAATGGGCACCTGAAATAAAGAAGTATTTAGGGTTACCACCTGGTTGGAGATTTTTAATTGCTGGAGATTACGAGGACGTGTGGTATGATCCGAATTTGTTTGATGAAGATTTAGAAGAGGATGCAGATGAATGGGAAGAAAATATGCTACAAGAGTATGGATGGTACATGCATAGCATATTAGCAGAAGATATTGATGGCATCCATGCTAATTATCATACGCATGGTCTAAGAGATAACTTTAATCATCAAGATTTACAAATAGCATTAAATATGGATCCTGAATTCGCGCATAGTGTTTTTTGTACCATAATAGAAGAAATAAAGAGCGGAAAAAAGTTTGAACAAGGGATTGAGTATACGAATATTATTGAAGGATATCCCATTATTATGAAGTCTTTCGTAGAGATGGATCGAGAAGTTTTCAGGGTTTTATTACCTGATGACAGAGGGATTCTTCCTACTAGGCCAGAGTGTGATGAATGTTATAAGACTCAATTGGATGATATTGAGGAGAGTTGATAAAAAAAGAGCTTGAAACTATTCAAGCTCTTTTTTTATCACTATTTATGTCCTAAAATATGCTCAATCTCATGCAAACTTAATTTACTTGCCTTAGCAATCGTTTCAAGTGGTATACCAAGATCATACATATTTTTAATCATTTGAATTTTTCCCTGCTGAACTCCTTCTTTTCGACCTTGTTCAATGCCCTGTTCAATGCCTTTTTCAATGCCTTTTTCAATGCCTTTTTTAATTCCTTGTTTCATCCCTTGTTCCATTCCTCTTTTTATTCCTTCTGTCTCTGCATGGGCGAATTTTGCTGCTTCATCCATTAAAACTTTCTCCCTTGCGTCATAGGCTTGTCGGAAAGATGAATCTTGACTCATACGTTCCCATTTATTTATCGCTTTTTGTAAAATAGGGTCTTGGTTCATAGCAATATCCTCCAATAGTTTAGTTAAGTGCTCATCCTCATTTGCTGAAAGCAATAAAAGCCAACGAACAAATGGATCTTTCCACGGATTTACTTTTTCTTCATGCCATTGTTCAGTTAACTTTGGAATTTCTATAATGTGGATTTCAATGTCGTCACTCAGGAGTTTTTGTTGTTGTGTATTCCATAATATGCTTGTTGTTTGGAAGGCTGGGTGTTCCGAAAACATTACGAAGTTTAGTAAGTTTATGGTGATGGTTTTGTGAAGTGCACTGTAGGGCATCCCTTTTTGTAGTTGAGATGTGTATAGTCTTCCCCAATAATATAAACTGCGTTTAACCATATCGTGATTATTATTGAGGTCGGGTAAGTCGGAGTCCTCGCGGACTCTTTCTCCCCTCAGAACCGGACTTGTCCGTTTCCAAACATCCGGCTCAAGCCTTCTTTTTAT